>DATGJQ010000075.1:0-12585 GCA_035295105.1 Candidatus Acidiferrales bacterium
ATTTGAAACGACGATCGGCATTGTCTCCACGGTGAAAAGAGCACAATGCCTGCCAAACCCAAGGACAGTTTCCCGCCACCAGGAAACTGCTGGCCTGATTGTAGATCACCTGCCCGGTGGGGGGTCAAGAGGGATTGCAACAGCCTGTTAATATCCGTCTAACTCTATTCGCAGCAATTGGTTAGGCAAGCGCCTGCTGCAGGTCCGCGAGCAGGTCGCGGGGGGCTTCGAGCCCGATGGACATGCGCACCGTCCCGGGGCTCACACCGGCCGCGGCCAGTTCCACTGTGCTCATCCGGTGGTGCGATGTGTAGATTGGGAGCACAATGAGTGATTCAACTCCACCTAGGCTCGCAGCCAGGAGGAAAATTTTTGCCCGGTCGCAGAACCGCCGCGCGGCGGCCAGGCCGCCCTTCAAATCGAACGCCAGCATTCCGCCGAATCCCTTCATCTGCTGTTTCGCCAGCCGGTGATCCGGATGGGACGCCAGGCCGGGATAAAAAACCCGCGCGACTTTCGGATGCTTTTCCAGAAACCACGCCACGGTGAGGGCGCTCTGTGACTGCCGCTCGACGCGCAGCTCCAGCGTCTTGAGACCGCGGATCAGCAGGTAGGCGGCGTCCGGATCCATCGAGCCGCCCAGGGTAATCATGATTTCGCGAACGCTTTGAACCCGCTCGCGGCTGCCCGCTACTGCCCCGGCGACGATGTCGGAATGGCCGGCCAGATATTTTGTCGCGCTGTGCACCACCAGGTGAAAGCCCATTTCCAGCGGCTTTTGCAGAATGGGAGTGGCGAAAGTGTTGTCGATGACTGCCACCAGATTGTGGCGCCGCGCGAAGGCCGCCACTTTTTTGAGGTCCACGAGGCCCAGCGTCGGGTTGGTGGGCGTCTCCACGTAAATGGCCCGGGTTTTTTTATTCACCAGCGCGTCCGCGCCGTCGAGCCCGGCGGGCACGTGGTGGGCGCGGATGCCCATGCGCGGCAAAATGTCCCGCATCATGCGGTAGGAGCCGCCGTAAAGCTGGCGCGTGGCGATCAGTTCATCGCCGGAGCGCAGCAGGGAAAGCAGCGTGCTGGAAATCGCCGCGGAGCCCGAAGCGGTCACCACCGCGGCCTCGCCGTTTTCCAGTTCGGCGATTTTCGTTTCGGCCACCGCCAGCGTGGGATTGCCGTACCGCGTATAGATGTAGGCTTTGGATTTCCCCTCGGCCCAGCGTTTCATTTCCGCCGTGCTGGCGAAAGTGAAATTCGAGGAGCGCACCACCGGCACGGTGACCGGAGCGTTCCGCCCGGTCTTGACTTCACCGCCATGAATCGCACGCGTCGCGTCCGACCAGCGGGGAGGGAGTTTTTTGGATGGCATGACGATGTGATTGTTTCACAGCCGGCTCAACTCGCAACCTCCAATTTGGCTTCGGAAAGGTTTCGCGGTGAGATGTGCGTCTCCTGCTGGGTGCCGCACCCTTGTGATTTTTCAAGGGTGCGGGTTTGGTTCCAGGTATTCGGAGAATTCAGATAGGCGTCTCACGGAGATTCAGATAGGATCGCGAATCTAAACCCGCACCCTTAAAAAACATAAGGGTGCGGCACGCGCGAAGAAGGCCCCCTGAAACCGTTTGGCCGGTTGAGGTAGTTTCCCCAATCCGACATCCCGGTAAGACTCATCAGACCTATAGTTTAGAACGACGGCGTGCCAACACATCGGATACGGTATACAGAACTATCCGTCCGTCATATTGGTGCTTCTTGCCATAGCCCTTTTCCCGTCCTTGGCTTACCCTCTCTCTCGTATGGTTGCGCCAAGTGAACAGAGGGTCAAAACGACCTTCAAACGTCGCCACTACGCTCATTCCCCTATTTAGATTGTCAAAAAGTTTCTGGTAGTTTTGATCGCGCACTACATCAAAACCGGGCGCTGGCTTAACGTCCTGTGGAATAGCCAAGTAAAGTCTCATATAAGACTGACATTTCGGTCCTGAAAAGTCATCAATCCTCAAGTCACTACCAATGACAGAGGCTTGTGTTTCAACGATTTTCCCAGCGTAAAGTTCGGGGTGTTCTGCCAAATCGCATAGAGTTACTCTGGGACGCGTGCTCTTTGCAGGATCTGTATCCGGAACTCCAGTATCGAATTCCACTTTCCACGATCCGTCGCCCTGCCGGCGCCAAATGGTCAGATATTTTCCGGTTCCCACGACGGCGGCGCCTTTTTCATCTGTTCGCGTGAGCGTGTAACTCCCCACCGTGTATCCCAGATCCCTGCTTTTCGATAATTCCGCGCTGATTGGCTGCCAGCGCAGAGAGATCGACTTGTTCTCGAACAGCGGCTTCCACGCATTTTGCATTGCCGCCTTCCCGCGCAGCACGGGCTGGTCGGCCCTCAGTGTTGTGACATTGTCCGCAAGGAAGGACGAAAAGCCGTCCAATTTCTGGTCGGCAGTGGCTGCGTCAAAGGCGCGATCGGCAGCAAGCAACGCGTCACGATTCGCCCCTCCCAGCGCGCCGCTCCGTTGGGTCGCGATCCCCAGGACGAACAGCAAGCCGCCTGCAATCCATGCGTGTTTCAACCTTCACCCCCTGCGATTTCGACTTCAAAATAGCTCGACCTTCGCAGGGACTCAGGGTGAAAATTCGCCGCGCCATTCACGTCTGCGAAATATTCCTGCGCCGGCCGCTGCCGTCAGACGTGTTCTTCCTCCTCCACCACCACTCCGCGCGCCGCCTTGGCTGCGGCGATTACTTTCTCGGCGATTTCGCCGGGGACGTAATCGTAGTGCGAATATTCCATGGTGTAGGTGGCACGGCCTTGAGTCATGGACGTCAGGGTGGTGGCGTAATTCAGCATTTCGGCGAAGGGAACCTGGGCCTTGACGACAACGCTGGCGCCGCGCGCTTCGCTGCCGCTGATGCGCCCGCGCCGCGAGCTTAAATCGCCCATGATGTCTCCGGAATATTGGTCGGGCGCATAGACCTCGACGTGCATCACCGGCTCGAGCAGTGCTGGGCGCGCCTGCTTCATTCCTTCCTTGAAGGCCAGCGAGCCGGCGATCTTGAAGGCCATGTCCGAGCTGTCCACGTCGTGATATTTGCCGTCGTAGAGGATGGCTTTGAAATCCACCACCGGAAAACCCGCGAGGTAGCCGCGTTCGGCCGATGCGCGAATGCCTTTTTCGACCGACGGAATCCAGTTCTTGGGAATGGCGCCGCCAAAAATGTCGTCGATAAATTCGATGCCCGTGCCGCGCGCGGCCGGTTCGAGGCGCACGCGGCAAACGCCGAATTGCCCGTGCCCGCCGGTCTGTTTCTTGTGCTTGCCTTCGGCGTCAGCCTTGCCGCGAATGGTTTCGCGGTACGGCACCTTGGGCGGATGCAGCGTCAGGTCAACGTGATAGCGCTTGTGCAGCTTGGCGATGACCACTTCGATGTGCTGCTGGCCGGAGCCCGCCAGCAAAAATTCCTTGGTCTGTGGGTCGCGTGAGAAGCGCAGCGAGGGATCTTCTTCGAGAATCTTGTGAATCGCCGGGCCGATGCGGTCCTCGTCCGCGCGGGTCTTGGGTTCCACGGCAAAGGTGATGGAAGGCTCGGGCACGTGCGGCAACGGGTAGTGGATGGTGGCGGCTTTGTCGCCCAGCGTGTCACCCGTCAAAGTGTCCTTCAGCTTGAGGACCGTTCCGATATCGCCGGCATGAATTTCCGGGACGGCCGTGGGCGTTTTGCCCTGGGTTACCTGGATGTGTTGCAGGCGCTCGCTCGTGCCGCGGGTGAAATTCTGGGGAATGGCGTCATTTTTCAGAATGCCGGACATCACCTTGAAATAACTGACCCGCCCGGAAAACGGATCGGCCAGGGTCTTGAAAACAAAAATCGACAGCGGCTCGGAGTCAGCGATCTTGCGCTGCACTTCGTCGCCTTTACTGGCCGTCTCGCTGTGTCCCAGTGCCGAGCCGCGTTTGGACGGATCGGGAAACACATCGGCGAGCAGATCGAGCAGGGTGGCGGTGCCGATGTTGTGCAGCGCGGACGTGAGCACTACCGGATAGATGCGCTTGGCCTGGAAGGCTTCGCGCAAGCCCTTCATTAGGTCCTCCATCGGCAGCGTGCCCTTCTCAAAAAATTCCTCCATCAACGCGTCGTCACCCTCGGCCACCATTTCCACCAGCGTTTCGTGGGCAATTTTCGCCGGCTCGGCGAGGACCGCGGGAATTTCCTCGATCTTCGGCTTGCCGTCGCCATCGGGAGTGTACAGATGGGCCTTCATGGTGATCAGGTCCACCACGCCGCGAAAGCCGCGCTCGGCGCCGATCGGCAATTGCAGCGGCACGACGTTGCGGCCGAAAACGCGCGCGAGCGATTCCATGGCGCGGTCGTAGTTGGCCAGCTCGCGGTCCATCCAATTGATCACGAAGGCGCGCGGCACATCGTATTCGACGGCGTAGTCCCACACTTTCTCCGTGACTACTTGCACGCCGGCCAGCGCGTCCACCACGATCAGCACAGCGTCCGCGGCGACCAGCGACGCGCGCGTGTCATTCAAAAATGTGCTGTAACCCGGCGTGTCCAGAAAATTGATTTTTATTTTTTCCTGCTGCCCGGCGGGCGCCCATTCGGCATAGGCCAGGCTGCTGTGAATGGTGATTTTGCGGGCGATCTCTTCCTCGTCCCAATCGGTGACCGTATTTCCTTCGGCGACCTTTCCCAGCCGGGTGGTCATCCCCGCGGTAAACAGCATCGACGACACCAGCTGGGTTTTCCCCGTGTCGCCGTGACCGGCAATGCCCACGTTGCGTATGGACTGCGTTGCATAGGCTTTCATCTGCTACCCCCTGAGCGCCGCCGTTGCGGTGGGTCGCGGAGTGCCGCGGCCGCATCGTGACTCCCTGTGCGGCGTGATTGTCGGAAGGATGAAGGTTTGCGCTCCGGGGTGGCCCGGAACGCTTCCCATTTCGCGGATGCTAGCACGACCGGCCACGGCGGGCAATCCGGTCGTCGGTTGAAATCGGATTGCGATCGGGAGCTGCGATCAGGAGTTGCAATCAGGGTTGAACTCAGGCGAGCGGCGATTCCATCTATCAGGAGTTTTTGCGGAGCGCGCGCCGCTGCTGCAGAAATGCGGAACCCGCGGGAGTGATCCGCACAACCTCCCGACCATTCGCTTGCCCGGTCGCTACCAGCCTGCGGTCACTGGCGTCTTCCCAAACGGTGAGGCGGGGGCAGGAAGTGCGCCAGGCATCCATCACTTCCTGATACGTTCGCTCGCGAGTTTCGAGCCAGAGCAGGAGATCGACGATCAGCGCGTCCACGGTTGCGTCGGGCATGATCGTCAATTATGGATCCGGGAGTCTTTCGCAGCACAGGGTTTTTTGCTGCGCTGCTGCGCACCAGTAGGACAGGCTTCAGCCTGTCTGGTTTAGATTTGTGGCGCACTTGAATCTAAACCTGACTGGCTGAAGCCTGTCCTACCGCGCGCGGCATGGGCTGGGTGCTGCGCCCGCCGGGCTTCGCGGCGGTAGCGCGCCGGCGGGGCTCCGAATTCACGTTTGAACGCGCGGTTGAATGCCGCTTCCGATTCGTAGCCGACGTCGGCGGAGATGTCCGCCACGCCGCGCGGCGTGGTGATCAGGGCGCGCGCGGCGAGTTGCAGCCTCCAGCGCGTCAGATAAGTCATCGGCGGCACAGAGAGAAACTGGCTGAAGCGTTCCACCAGCGCCGAGCGTGACAGGCCTACTTCCTTCGCGAGACCGGCGATGGTCCACGCATCCCGGACGCGGCCGTGCAGAATTGCCAGGCTGCGGCCGACCACCGGATCGCGCGCGCCGGCCAGCCAGCCGATTTCTTCTTTCGGCAAATCGGCGACATATCTGCGCAGCGTATCGACGAACAGCGCTTCGGAAAGTTTGGCCAGCATGGCGTCGCTACCGGCCTGGTGGGATGCTGCTTCCTCCACGAGGTGCAGGATCGAATTCTCCAGCCAATGCCCGGAGCGGTCGGCGCGAAGATTTACCTTCAGAACCGCGGGGAGCCCTTCCAGAATCGGTCGGCACAAAAACGGATCGCAAGCCATAAAGCCGCAGACAAACCGCGTGTTCTCGCCGCCACTTCCGATACGCAGCGGGCGCAGGTCGCGATTGCGCAGCTTCTCGATGAGCGCCGGCGTTACGTCGTTGCGGGCATGTTCATCGCTCAACAGTTGATGCGGGTCGCCGTGAGGGAAAACCACCACGTCGCCAGGCTCGAGAGCCACAGCCTTTCCCGATTTTGGCCGCGCCATCGCGCTGCCCTCAACAACCAGGTGATAAATCACCAGGTGGGGCGCGCCGGGGGCCAGCACCGGGGCCAGTTCCCTGGACGCCGGAGAATTGAGTTCCCAGGGCGACGAAAATTCGGCGTGAAAAAACATCGCGCCCTTCAGTTTCACTGTCGCGAGAATCTCTGAGAACGCATCCATGGGGTGGCCTGGACTCTCTGCAAATTCCGCCGGACGCCCGGCAAAGCGTTCTGCGCCTGCTGGACGCCGGAGCAAATCCTATGCTCGCGCGAGCATGGACGGCTTTCCCTGGGGCTGATAAAAAGTCAGCTCCGACGAACGATTCTTGCATCTACAGATGAATGGAGACTACCAGAATGAATGCCACCGCGAAAGAGACACTCGTGACCCAGGATTTTGAGCAACTGAAAGCGCGCCTGAGAGCGACGTGGTCCACCGGGGACTACGATGTCTTCTCCCGTTATCTGGAGAAGGGCGCAGAGGAATTTTTTCAACGCCTCGGCATCACTCCCGGTACGCGCCTGCTCGACGTGGCTTGCGGATCGGGACAGCTCGCCCTGATGGCGGCGCGGGCGGGCGCAATCGTTCACGGCTGCGACATTGCCGCGAACTGGATCGAGAGAGCCCGGGCCCGCGGGTCGGCGGAAGGGCTAAATGCTTCGTTTGAGGTCGGCGACGCCGAGGATTTGCCGTACCGGGACGCGGAGTTTGACGCCGTGGTCAGCGTGGTCGGAGCGATGTTTGCGCCGCGTCCCGAAGTGGTGGCGGCCGAACTGATCCGCGTGTGCCGTCCGGGCGGAATGATTGCGATGGTGAACTGGACTCCGCAAGGATTCGTCGGGCAAATGTTCAAGACCATTGCCCGGCACATCGCCCCGTCCGGGATGCCTTCGCCGGTTTTATGGGGAGATGAGGCGACGGTCCGCGAGCGCCTGCGCGACGGAATTTCAGATTTGAAATTAACCCGCCGCGTGTATGATTTCGACTATCCGTTTTCCCCGGAGGCGGTGGTCGAATTCTTTCGGGTCAACTACGGTCCGATGTCCCGGGCATTCGATTCGCTGGCTCCGAGCGACCAGGAAAAATTGCGGTCGGAGCTGGTTGCCCTGTGGTCGGCGAACAATCACGCTACCGGCAACGCCACCAGCGTGGACGCCGAATATCTGGAAGTGATTGCAACGCGCAGCGGAGAGTTCGTGGAATTGCCGCGGGCCGGCGCTGCACGTAAAACTGGAGGCTCCGTGAGTCGACGTGCGGAAGTGTTGGCGGATCGAATCGAAGAAGGCGCGGCCAAGCTGGCTTCCTTCGCCGAAGGATTGTCGGAGGCGGAGTGGCGCGCGCCGGTCAAGGAAGGCGGCAAGGACGGGCGAACCGTAGGAGTCGTCGTGCATCACGTGGCCAGCGTGTATCCGATCGAAGTGGATCTGGCGCGGACCATCGGCAGCGGCAAGGCCGTTACCGAAGTCACGTGGGAGGCCGTCGCCCAGCTAAACGCCAAGCACGCGCAAAAGGTCGCGGCAGTGCCGAAGGCGGAAACGATCGAGTTACTTCGCCGCAACAGCCGTGAGGCCGCCTCCGCGGTTCGCGGATTCACCGATGAGCAGCTGGACGGGGCCGCGCCCTTCTCGCTGAGTTTTGGCGCGCCGGTGACCGCGCAGTTCGTGATCGAGGATCACGCGCTGCGACACAGCTGGCATCACCTGGCGAAAATTCGCGCGGCGCTTGGGAGGTAGTTTCTAGAGTGGGACAGGCTTCAGCCTGTCTGGTTTAGATTTGCGCGTGACACTGGACTGAACCAGACAGGCTGAACAGGGTGCGGAAAAACTCCTCTTATTGTCTTCCGGTTGACGGCGAGCGTTCTCGGTGAACCGTGCAACGCGCGGGAACTACTTTTCCGCAAAAGTGAGGCAAAAAGCAGATCCCTCGGGCAACCCCCGTCCTTCGGGATGACAGTGCTGAGTTTTTCTTCGGCCTCGTCTCGAATCTCAAATTTCAAATCTGAAATTTGCAATCTAAAATCTAAAATCTAAAATCTAAAATCTAAAATCTAAAATCTAAAATCTAAAATCTAAAATCCCACACCTCGGCCGGCGGTTCATTCTCCCAAACCGAAAAACTGTAAGTACGTCGACCGCGGATTAAAGCGGGAGCGTTCCGGTGAATACGACTTGCGGCTTGCGCGGGTCACAGCGGCGGATCTGGCCGATGCGGTAGTACTTTTCGCGGCGGCGCTTCAGCTCGGCTTCGAGGGCGCGATGATTTTCCAGCGGCACGACCAAAATCATGCCGACGCCCATATTGAAAACGCGCATCAATTCATCGCGCTCCAATTTACCAAGCCCCGCGAGATACGAAAAAATCGGCGGCACCGGCCAGGAGCCCAGTTCGATCTCGGCCTGCACGCCGCGCGGAAGCACGCGCGGCAAATTTTCGGGAATGCCTCCGCCGGTGATGTGCGCCATCGCCGAGAGCCAGCCGCGCGCGACGGTAGTCTTCAGCATCGGCCAGTAGCAGCGGTGGGGGCGCAGCAGTTCCGCGCCGATTTTGTTGCTGACCTCGGCCACATAGGTTTCGGGATGCAGCCCGGCGTGATCGAACACCAGCTTGCGCGCCAAGGAATAGCCGTTGGTGTGCAGCCCGGTGGACGGCAGCGCGAACAGCAGATCGCCGGGCTTCACTGCATTGGATTTTTTCAGGCTGGCGCGCTCCAGCACGCCCACGATGAATCCGGCGAGGTCATATTCTCCCGGAGCGTAGAACCCGGGCATCTCCGCCGTTTCGCCGCCGATCAGCGCGCATCCCGCCGAATGGCACGCGCGCGACATGCCCTCGACCAGTTGCTCCACCACGTTGGGATCCATCTTGGACATCGCCAGGTAGTCGAGGAAAAAAAGCGGCTCGGCGCCCAGCGTGAGAATGTCGTTCACGCAGTGATTCACCAGGTCCGCGCCCACCGTGGAATGGATGTTCATGGCCATGGCGATTTTCAATTTCGTGCCCACGCCATCGGCGCTGGAAACCAGCACGGGCTCTTTCCACTTGCGATCCAGGGCGAATAATCCGCCGAAAGATCCGATCCCGCCGATCACTCCGCGCGTGAAGGTGCGCGAAGCCAGGCGGCGAATGCGCTGCTTGGCCTGATCCGCAAGCGAAATGTCCACACCTGCTCCGGCGTAGTCCATGAATCGTTAAACGCTATCCACACTTTCTGCCGTGGGCGAGAGGAGCCGGGCGGCAAGGTCCCGTTCGATCCCAAAAAGGCGACGCACGAAATAAACTAAAACATTTTGAAGATACGGCGCCAGCGAACAATGCCCGGATGAATGAAGATGCTTGCGTACGTCAACATACGGTCGCGGATGTGTCCCGGATTCCAGGTATCCTCGGGCGCGTCAATTGACATGTACACCATCACCGGCGTCCCGATTATATTATTGCGGGGCACGAAACCCCAGTAGCGGCTGTCGTAAGAATCATCGCGGTTGTCACCCATCATAAAATACTCGTTGGCCGGAACCGTGACCGGGCCGTAGTTGTCGGTGGGATTGGGAGGATCGGCGCGATACGGCTCATCCAGCGCCTTTCCGTTGACGGACACCACGCCCTGGCGAATTTCCAGTTCATCGCCGGGCATTCCGATCAGGCGCTTGATGTAGTCCGGCGTTCCGGGCAGCGGCGCGCGGAACACGATAATCTGCTGGCGGTGCGGGTTGCGCCAGAGCCGCACGTGCAGCGGCGTCATGGGCAATTCGGCTTCGTAGCCGAAGCGGCTCATCAGCAGGTGATCGCCCACCAGCAGCGTCCGCTCCATCGAGCCCGACGGAATGACGCGCGCCTGCACAATCGTTCCGGTAATAAAAAGAAACGCGAGGATCACCCACAGCCACGACAGGGCCTCGCGCAGAATGACTTTATTGATGTCCGGTTTGGCTTTGGCCGCTACCGGCAGTGCATCTTCAGCGTTCATTTGGCATCACCTGAATTTCTATCACCGGAGCTTCCTCGGAATCCGCCGCGCGCGATTCGAGTTCGCGCTGCGCGCCGTCCACGGGGTATATGCCCGTGTAGCAGGACGTGCAGTAGAGTCCGCGCGTGTCGCCCACGGCGCGCCGCAAATTTTCCAGCGACACGTAGCCGAGCGTGTCCGCGCCCAGATACTGGCGAATCTCCTCGACGGAGCGTTGCGCCCGCGTGGAACCGGATTTTTGCAACTCGAATGCTTCCAGTTCCTCCGTCGTCAGCCGCGGGCGTACCCGTGATTCGTCGGACGCGATCAACTCCTCGCGCGTCGGCGTGTCCACGCCGTAGTAGCACGGCGAGATCGTCGGCGGGCAGCTGATGCGCATGTGCACTTCGGCTGCTCCGGCCTCGCGCACCATGCGTACAATTTTGCGGCTGGTGGTGCCGCGCACGATGGAATCATCGACCAGCACCACGCGCTTGCCGCGCAGAACTTCCGGCACCGGATTGAGTTTCAACTTCACGCCAAAATCGCGGATCGATTGCTGCGGCTCGATGAACGTGCGCCCCACGTAGTGGTTGCGGATCAAGCCCATGCGGAACGGCACGCCGGATTCCTGGGAATATCCGACCGCCGCCGGCACGCCGGAGTCGGGAACTGGAACAACGATGTCCGCCGGCACCGGATGTTCGCGCGCCAGCAATCGGCCGAGCATTTCGCGGCTCTCTTCGACCACGCGGCCGAAGACCAGGCTGTCCGGCCGCGCGAAATAGACATGCTCGAAAATACACTGCTGCAGCGGCTTTTCCGCGGCGAAGTGCAGGGACTCGATTCCCGCGCGGGAGATGCGCAGCATTTCCCCGGGCTCGATGTCGCGCACGTAGGTCGCGCCGATCAAATCGAATGCGCACGTTTCGGACGCCACCACCCATGCGCCGTCCAGCTGGCCGAGTGCCAGCGGGCGGAATCCGCGCGGATCGCGCAACGCGTACATTTCGTCGCGGGTCAGCACCAGCAGGGAGTACGCGCCTTCCACCTGGTTCAGCGCGTCAGCCAGCGCACCGGAAATGTTGCGGGCCTGGCTACGGGCGATGAGGTGGACGATCACTTCGGTGTCGCTGGTGGTCTGGAAAATTGAGCCGCGATGTTCGAGCGTGCGGCGCCACTTCGCGGCGCTCGGCAGGTTGCCGTTGTGGCCGAGAGCCAGCTTGCCTTTGTTACAGTCGATGACAATCGGCTGCGCGTTCATCAGGGAAGTGTCGCCGGCGGTGGAGTAGCGCGTGTGGCCGAGAGCTGCGTCGCCGGGAAGCCGCGCCAAAACCTCCGGCTGAAAAATATCGGCCACCAGGCCCATGCTTTTTTCGAGATGCAGATCGCGGCCGTCGCTCGAAACGATGCCTGCCGATTCCTGCCCGCGATGCTGCAGCGCGTAGAGGCCGAGGTAGGCCATCTTCGCGGCCTCTGGGTGGCCGAAGACACCGCACACGCCGCAGTGGTCGTGAAACCGGTCGTTCTCAATTTCGATCAGGCGATTCATTCGGCCTTTCGGAGATCGCTTGCGCCAAGGAGCCGTTCGAGGGCTCCGCTCCAGGCGTCGGCGAGGGTGGGGAGGTCGGCGCTGACGACTGCCTGTCCATTCAGTTCGATGCGGAATTCGCCGCGGGTGACTCGGCCCAGTTCCACGACTGCCACTTCATATTGTGCCGCAATCCGGCGCACAGCGGCAACATTTTCGGGGGTGACGGATACGACGGCACGCGCCCCGCCTTCGCCGAAGAGCGCGGCTTCGGCGGGCTGTTTGCCCTCTAGGGATACTTTCGCGGAAAGGCCTTCGCTTGTGAAACAGGACTCGGCCAGCGTTGTGGCCACGCCGCCGTCGCTTACGTCGTGCGCGGATTGCAGCTTGCCTTCACCGGCCAGCGCGACGAGCGTGGTAGTCAGCTTTTTTTCCGCTGCTAGATTCACCGCCGGAGGCGCGCCGGCTTCAATGCCTCGAATTGTTCGGGAATATTCGGAGGAGGAAAATTCGCGAGCTGTTCTGACTGAATCAGAGGACCGATCTTTCGGCCAATCGGTTCGGCGTGCTCCGGCACTTCCAATCGTGAGAATGAAATAGTCCGTGTCGCCATCCAGCAGCAGAATCACATCGCCTTCGGCGCGGAACGCCATTCCCAGCGCGCGCGAAGCATCGTCGATCATTCCGAGAACGCCGAGGACCGGCGTCGGATCGATGGAGCGGCCGAGCGTCTCGTTATAAAAACTAACGTTGCCGCCGGTGATGGGGATTTCGAGCGCGGTGCAGGCCTCGCTGATTCCGTCGATGGCGCGGCTGAACTGCCACATCACTTCCGGTTTT
>DATGJQ010000076.1:0-42462 GCA_035295105.1 Candidatus Acidiferrales bacterium
CTCTTCGCGGTTCTGGGAATCTGGATTGCCGGGCCTTCGATGCTGACCTTCAGCGAGACGTTTTGTGGAGGCGGGCTTTCTCAGCCGGGCGCCTGGCACTTCTTTGTATTCGGCACGCTGCTGTTTCCGTTGTTTACGCTGATCCTCTCCACCTATGACGGCGCTCTCTTCGCGGTTCTGCTGGCGACCGTCTTGCTCCCGGTCTTCGCGAACTTCCGCTTCAAGAGAAGCGCCGCGGCCCTGAAGCTCGATCCCAGCTATGCCTCAGGAGCGCCGTCCGGACGGTCACCCAAATAGATCGAAAATAAAACGGTTCAGTTTCCGGACATCATTTTCGCGGAAACCGACGGCACGACTTTTCCGCCCTGCCAGACCGCGGAAAGTTTTTCCGTGTTGTGAATATCGTCCAGCGGATTTGCATCCAGCACCATGAAATCGGCTTTCCGGCCGGCCTGCAAGGTCCCGAACTCTTTCGCGCCGCCCAGTATTTCCGCGTTGGTGCCGGTGGCCGCCACGATGGCCTGCATCGGCGTGAGGCCGGCCTCGACCATCAACTGCAACTCGCGATGCTCAAAGTAGCCGGGGAAGCGGGTGGGAATTCCGGAATCGGTGCCGAACGCGATTTTCACGCCGTTATCGGAAAGCGTCTTGAGATTTTTCTTGGCCATTTCGAGGCCCGCGCGGTATTTCGCGATGTCCGGATCGCTGCGGCCCTTTTCCACATTTTCCGGGCTGCGAACCTTGGCCATCGCTTCAGGCGCGTATCCCATCTTGAAGAATGGATCGTCCAGCCATTTCAGATTGTCGGCGTATGCGAACAGGACTTCGTCGCGCACCAGCGTGGGGATCAGGAAAATATTGCGCGCTTTCATCTTCTGCATCAGGTCCGCGTCCACAGCCTGGTCGCGGATGCTGTGCGCGAATCCGTCGAGGCCGGCAGCCAGCAGGGCCTTGGCGTCCGCCAGGTAATATTCATGAGCGAAAACGCGGGTGTGCTCCTTGTGCGCTTCATCGATGATGGCCTGGTAGATCTCCGGTTTCATTTTTGTGCCGTGGCCCAGGCTGTCGTCTACCCACATTTTAACGAAGTCCGGATGATGCACCGACTGCGCGCGCACGTCGGCGCGGGCTTCGTCGGGAGTCTGCGGGCGGTAGCGATGGTCCTTCCCGGTGGGTTTGCCTGTGTATTCCACAAATCCGTGGCCTGCCGCAAACAGGCGCGCGCCGCCCAAAGTTCCGGCGCGCTGCGCGTCGCGGATCTTGAAAATTTCGTCTTCATCCTGCCCGAAAGAGGCCACCGTGGCGACGCCGTAAGACAGGTACTTGTTTGCCTGGTTGATCACGTTTTCCTGTGTATATTGATCGGCCACATCGGCGCCGTTGACAGAAAGCCCGAGGTGCCCGTGCAGATTGATCAGAGCGGGCATGATGGTCTTGCCGCTCATGTCTTTCACGTCGGCGTCCTTGGGAATGGAGACGCTCCCCGCTTTCCCAGCTGCGGTCACGCGATCGCCCTCAATCACCAGTACGGAATTTTCCACGGCGGGCCGCCCGGTACCGTCGATCAGCCGTGCACCCTTCAGCACCACCGGCCGCGCCTTGGTTTGCGCGCGAGCGCCGGAGCTAACGAAAAGAGCCGCCACAAAAACACCCAGCATTACCAAACTGCGCGAACGAAACGCCGATTTCATTTTCGTGCCTCCTGGCTGGATCCCCGGCTCATTTCGCGAGGGTAATGGATTCCACCTGAATGATCTTGGTTTTTGCGTCCAGCGTGCCGACGACGCTCACTTTTTTGGCCACCAATTTTTCCGCCGTTTGCTGGTCGCTCAAAACGTAGGATTCCTTGCCGTCATACAGAACGTACGACGAACCGTGATCGCTGTTGCAGGCCTTGGCGCATTCGGCATCCGTCGGCCCCATGCGCATCTGGGAATGATCCCCTTTGTCGCACATGCTGTCGGTAATGATGCCGGCGAAGGTCTGTTTGGCCGGGGCCGCGGCCAGCGCCACGGCCATCGCCGCGAAAAGTGGGAGCGCCCAATATTTCATGGTTCTTTTTCTCGAGTCTCCGGGAAATGCTTATTCGCCCGGAGTCATGACATGCGCGGTGGAGGTGCCCGGATTCATCAGCCACACGCCGTCGTCCCGGCGCTTGTCGGGAATCCCGGTGGATTGCGCGGTGGCGCCCGGCAGGGCAATGGTCATGTGCATCCGGGCGTGTTCGCGGTCGACGCCCATCGCGTGGTACCACACCGATCCGTATTCCGGCTTCACGCGCGTTCCATCTTTTTCCGCCGCATCCACCAGCGCCTGGGTCTTGGCCTTGTCGCCTCCCGACTCGAACTTCAGGCTCTGCGCAACGCGGTCAAGATTGCCGAGGCTGGTGCACTCGATTGAGAACGGCTGCTGCTCCGGAAGGCCCGAGCGGTCGTAGCAGACCAGGCGGTTGGTTCCTTTTCGCAGCGTGTCGTAGGTGAAGTCCGATTTCCACTTGATGACCGTCGCGCCATCGCGCAGATTCGCCGGCGCTGCGACCAGGGCTTTGTCGATGTCCGGCGAAGCGTCCTGCGCCAGGGCGCCGGTCGATGCCAGCACGATTCCGCCCAGAACTGTGAGGAGAATGCGTTTCATTCGTGACCTCCAATAAAACTGCGTTCAATTTTTTGGGTACTGTGAGCGGGAGTATAGCACTTCAAACTGGCAATGTCCGTCTGTTGCCAAACTGGCGTGAGTTTAGGGCGCGCGACGCCCTCGCTAGTGGACCGGAACTTCAATGTAATGGAACGGCGCATCGATATCCTTGTACCAGTGAATGGTGTCGGGAGGAACCAGGTAGATGTCCCCTTTGCTGACGCGGTAGGATTCGCCGCCCTGGATCGGATGTCCGGCGGACTTGTCCGACCCCGGAGCTTTCGCGTTTCCGCCGATCACCAGTGTCGCCGATCCGCTGACCACGTACACCACGGCCGTAAAGTCCTTGTGGCTGCAGCCCTCGGGTTTGCACGCGGCCTTGCCGGAATCGCGGCTGTGCGTGGAAACGTTGTACGTTCCTTCGCTGGATGTGTGAGTCCACACCACATCGCTGCCGCCGTTGGCGGTCGCCTTGGCGAAGGACGCTTCCAGTTTTTCGTGATCGATCACCGTAATCACACCCGGAGTTGAGTTTCCCTGCGCGATGGCCTTGCCGTGCCACGCCGCGCCGATCACCACCACCGCCAATCCTGTCAGGACGGCAACTCGAATGTTCAACATGCTGGTCGTGCCTCCAATTTCCAATCGCAGTGAGTGCAGAACTTCGTTCCCGATGTTTCAGGATTGGACTTCAAACGGTGGTCTTGTGTCAACTGCGGCCCAAGTAGGACAGGCTTCAGCCTGTCAGGTTTAGAGTTATGCGCGACGCGAAACAAAACCAGACAGGCTGAAGCCTGTCCTACTGAATCTCCGCTCGCGGCGCGCTTCCTATGTTAGAATCCGCCGCGAAATCATAGGAGCATCCGAATGGCCATGGAATTGGACCTCATCGCCCCCGGCACGCTGCTGGAGGCAAACGGACACGGCGCCGCCGTCGACATTCGCTCGAGCGCAACCCGCACTTTTTTCTGCACCATGATGATTCGCGAGCAGATCGAGCAGGAATCGGTGGACGTTGCCATCTGGGGCTCGGCGGACGGAGAAAACTGGGGCACTCAGCCCGTGCTGAAATTGCCGCAGCAATTTTATCGCGGCGAGACGCGCGCCGTGCTGGAGTTGACGCTGGTTCCGGAAGTGAATTTTATTCGCGCCGCCTGGGAACTGAATCGCTGGGGGCGCGTCGCTCCCACGCCAATGTTTGTTCTCGGCTTGCATCTGGCCGAAGTTCCCGCCATGCCGCTGCCCGCCTCGCTGGCTCACGCTACGTCGACGAAATAACCGCGGAAACAAACTCATTCGATTTTGTCATTCTGAGCGCAGCGAAGAATCTCTCTTCGATTGCAGAGACCAGGAGAGATTCTTCGCTGCGCTCAGAATGACAGTGCTTTGGGTTAATTTTTTTCGGGCTGAAATTTAAAAATTAAAGGGGTAAGAAGCTACGGTCGGTTGCTTCTTGGTGGTCGCTTCCTACCCCCCCGAGTGGTCTTGCCTTCATGGACGCGTTTCCCGCCCGGCAGGTTACATCTTAATGAAAGATTTATGGCTTTACTTTCCCGCGTGGCACGGCTGGCCCGGGGCTATAGCAGTCATTGATTGGGGGTAGGGGCCGGCAGCGACGGCAGGCCGGAGGTGTCTGGCGCCAGCCCCCGGAAATTCTGGTCCTTGTCCGGGGCGGCATCCGGATCGGCGTCGTCATCGTCCGCCTTGTCGTCGGCGCCATCCGCGGAGTTTTTTTGCGCCGTCAGCAGGTTCTGGGCATGCTCGCGGGTCTTGCGCGCCTGGTCCGCTTCCGGGCCGTTGGGAGACAACCGCAGGTAGTCGTTCAGGTCCCGAATCAGCGCGGAGTAATCCTTGCGCTGGATATGGATGTTGGCGAGCAACAGGTAGACCGGAGGATTATCGGGCATCAGATCGCGGGACTGCTGCGCTGCTTTTTCGGCGTCTTCAGGTTTTTTCAGCGCGTTCAGCGCCCGCGCCAACTCGAACGGGCCGCGCCAGGATGTGGAGTCGGCGGCGATTCCCTGACGGGCGGCTTTCTCCGCGTCGTCGAAGTGCTTGCCGTCCGTCAGGAGACCGGCCAGCGTGAAGCTGGCGTCCGCGTACTGGCCGGAACTGAGTTCGATGGATTTTCGGAGCGCTTCTTCCGCTGCGGGCATTTGCTGCAGTTGATAGTAAGCGCTGCCTTCTTCCGCATAGGCCTCGTAGTAGGTGGGGAAATCCTTGATGGCCAGCTGAAATTGGGCGATGGCCGCGCGGTAATCCGATTTCAGGTAGATCAGACTCATACCCTTTTCAAATTCGTCGTGCGCCTTGTGCGGGACGCTGAGCTGGTGGGCCGAGATGGACATCTGCACCGCCGGCTTGACGGTTTTGGCGGTCCGCGGGAGAAAAATGGACATGCCGATGTGGCTGCCTTCGTTGATGGAAATGGTCTCGCGGAAGGCCTCGTAGTCTCTCGCGGTAATTTCCAGGATGTAATCGCCGTTGGTCAATCCGTCGAACTGGAAGTCGCCGTTGGACCGCGTAAAGGCAGTGTTGACCGTGGGCCCGGTCAACAGCTTCAGGGTCACCGAAATATTTTCCATGGCATGGTGATCGGTCTCATCCCGGACGGAGCCGCCGATGCTGAACATGGCGCGGCGATTCGGCGTGCTTTGTGAGTTTTGTGTGATTTGGGAATACCCGGGCAAGACACCAAAGGCCAGCAGGAAAAGCATTACCGGCACTCGGCGAAAAAACATAGCCCCTCCGATGGGCGGGGAAGGTGGCTGAACCCGATTCTAGCACGCCTCGCGAGGAACGGTGCAAGCGCGCGGCGCGAGGTAATTACGGCCACCGTGATCGCATCGGCCTGCATGATGTCATCTCACAAAATGCGCTTTGTGGGTCGCGGCTTCAGCCGCGACTTTCAGGCCCGAAAACAAGGGCTTTAGCCCCTGCGCAGCGATTGAGCTCCGGGTCTACCCATTCATGGCTTATGGCTTCTAGTTAGTCGTTCAGATCCACCGTCTGCAAATATTGCGGCAGCGCCACGCGCCACTTGAATGCCGACTCGATTTTGGATTTGAGCGCCGCCGAAGCTTGCGGCTCCCCGTGGGTGAGATAGGTCTGCCGCGGCGGCGCTGGCAGGCCGCTGAGCCAGCGCAGCAGTTCGCTCTGCCCGGCATGCGCGGAAAATTGCCGCAGATTGATGACCTCCGCCGCCACCGGAACATCCTCGCCGTGAATGCGCACGCTTTTCGCGCCCTCTTCGAGCGCGCGCCCCCGGGTGCCCTCGGCCTGAAATCCGGCGAGGAGAATGGCGTTTTTCCGGTCGGGCGCCAGGCGCGCGATGTGATGAAGCACGCGCCCGCCCGTGGCCATGCCGCTGGCGGAAACGATGATGGCCGGCGTGCGCACGCCACTAATTTTTTTGGAGTCATCTACCGTGCGCATGAAGTGCACGGTATGGGCGTCCAGCGGGTTCCCGGTTTTTTCCGCCGCTGTAAAATCGGCGTCGTGGTCTTCGTGGTGCCGCAGATACAACTCGGTGACGCTGATGGCCATCGGGCTATCCACGAAAACCGGAAGGCGCGGAATGAGGTTCGAGTCCTCCAGCTTGCGGATGATGTACAGAATGGATTGCGTGCGGTCCACGGCGAATGCCGGGATCACGATCTGCCCGCCGCGCTTGGCCACGCGGTTGATCACCTCGGCCAGCGCGTCCGCCTGCGAGCCAGCGGGATGGTCGCGGTCACCGTACGTCGATTCGCACAGCAGAACGTCGCAGCGTGGCGGCGCTTCCGGATTTTTCAGGATGCACTGGTCGTAGCGCCCGACGTCGCCGGAAAACAGCACCACCATCTTCTTGCCGTTTTCGGTGATGGTCAGCTCCAAGCTGGCCGAGCCGAGAATGTGCCCGGCGTCGTGAGGCCGCACAGTGAACTGCGGCGAGATGGTAAAGGAATCCGCGCGCGGGATCTCGCGCAGCGCGTTCACCACCGGCCCCACGTCTTCCGAGGAGTAGAGCGGCAGCGGCGTGGCATGCTTGCTGAATCCGCCGCGTTTCGCGGTCGCCGCATCTTCTTCCTGCAGGTGCGCGGAATCCGCCAGCAAAATATTGCATAGCTCGATGGTGGCCTTGTCGGCGTAAATCGGCCCGCGGTACCCGTCGCGAACGAGCCGCGGCAGGTAGCCGGTATGATCCAGGTGCGCGTGGGTCAGCACGCACCAGTCAAAGGTCTCCGGTTTTTGGGGCAGGGGATTCCAGTTGCGCAGGCGCAATTCTTTCAGCCCTTGAAAGAGCCCGCAGTCGATCAGCAGCTTTTTTCCTTCGGCCTCCACCAGGTATTTCGATCCTGTAACGGTTCCCGCGGCGCCTAGAAATGTGAGTTTGGGCATAGGGGTGACATTCTACGGGAAGATTTTCCGTTTGCGAGCGGGAAAGAGCGGCGCATGCTTTAGCGTGCGCGGTCTGGATTTTGCACGACATCAACCCCGCAAGCTAAAGCATGCGCCACAGGCAACCCAGTGGAATTCGCCGCCCGGATTCGTTAAGATGTTTGCGGTCTGCCAAACCATCTGTAAGGCGTTCCTGTTTTGTGACGGGCGTGTAGCTCAGCTGGGAGAGCGCATCCATGGCATGGATGAGGCCGCAGGTTCGATCCCTGTCACGTCCACCAATTTTTCTGGAACAAGTTTTTTCTTAAGCCAACCGAAAGGGGGCGCTATCAGGGCGCCTCGCACATGGGTGTACCGGCACGGGCGTGCTGGCTTCGCGGTTTATTCCAGCACCTTCGCGGCAAACGTGGCGAAGGAACCTTCCTCCACGGCGTAAGTATTCTCGATCGGGTTGCAGCACACTTCGCAATCTTCCACGTACGTCTGCCGCCGGACGGAGAGATCCAGCACCATCGAAATTTCTTCCCCGCAATACGGGCACTGGAAAAAATGCTCCAACGAAGGTGATCTCTTTTTCTTAAGGTTTTTCGAGCCGCGCCGGCCACCGGGCGTCTAAATGGTTGCGGGCAAACCCAAAACGTTGTCATTCTGAACGAAGCGTAGAATCTCTCTGTGTTTTTTCTATTGTGCTCCAATCGAAGAGAGATTCTTCGCTTCGCCTCGGCGCAAGTCCTGGGTGCGAGCGCTCAGAATGACACCACAGGTTTTTCCGCAACCCGTCAAGCTGGCGCGCCCTTGCTGATCTACTTGCCGGCGGTCGCCGATTTTTCGCGGAGCGCGGTTGCCTCGGCGATCGCGTCCGCCAGCTTCTGCCATTCAAATTTTTCGTTCTTCGCGATGCTTAGTGAAAATTCGGCGATAGCCTGCGCCAGCCAATCCTGCCTTCGCGCGGTGGCCAAAGCCGTCCAGGGCTCCAGGCCGGCGTCGGCAACGGCCTCGGCGGCTTCGCACATTTCTGCGGCGCGCCGTTTTCCGTGCTCCGCCACGCGGCTGATCAAATAGTCCGGCAAGTCGCCGCTCCAGCCCATGTCCGGGTACGTCGCCGCAAGAGATTCGAGCACAAGTTTTTCCGCGCCGTACCGCCGCGCCGTGAACATCGATTCGACGGTGATCGCCTCGAGGCCCTTGATAATAATGCTGCGGCACATTTTAATCGCCGACGCGACTCCCACTTCTTCGCTCACTGGCCGCACGTTCATGCCGATCGATCGTAACCGCTCGGCGGCTGCCGCGCTATGGGCGCCGCCCAGCAGCATCGGCACTTTCAGCCGCTGCGGGGAGACCGGCGCCATCACCGCGGCCTCCACGAACGCCGCCGGCGAATCCTCCAGAATCACGGCGATCCCGCGCTTCGTTTCCGGCGAGACCGAATTGATGTCCAGATAAATTTGTCCGGCCTGAAGAAACGGAGCCGCATTCTGGGCCACGTCCGCGGCGGAAGAAGCGGTCACCGCCGAGATCACCAGGTCGGCGCCCTTCAACGCCAGTTCCAGCGTATCGACCGCGCGGACGGCGGCGGCCTGCGCCTTTTCCAGCATGGCGGATCGCGAAGGTTCCCCTTCCAGCAGAAGATCGAACGTCGAAACGTCATATCCGCCACTGGCCAGGTCACGGCCCAGGATCCCGCCGGCCTCCCCGAATCCAATAAGCGCAATTTGTCGAATCGAATTTGCATCCATAAAACCAGTCCTCTCGTCGTGCTCGGGGGCAGCGCGCGTGGCTCGCTGTCCGACATGCAGGCATGTTAGCTCCGACCACGCCGGCCTGTGAACACGATTATTTTGCTGCCGAAAGTTAGCTGCAGAGTACCGGCCGGATGTGGTTAATCCTGTCTGACTTTCTTCATGCAGCGTCCGCCTTCAGGCGGGCACGGGCTCGCTCCCCTGACGCCGACGCAAGGGGGAATGCTACAAAATCGTGCCGGTCCAGCTAACTCCTTTCCCTGCAATCTGGTTCTGCGACCCGTGTACCATTGCAAACCCAGTACTCCAAGCGCACAATATTAGAGCGAAAGGCGGCACCATTCCCCCTTTCCGGTGTCTAAATCAATGAAGCGCTTACCAGCCGACGCGATTCGGCTGTCAGGTTTCTGGTCGGGAGACCCAGTAGGCGGCTTCCAGGTCTGTTGCGCAAGACACTTGGCATGCTTCGCGAGTCCTCCGCGTTCATGCTTGGCGCACGCAGGCGAGAGAGGCGGCAAACGTGTCTGACGTGGCACGCGTCCTTCCCTGGTCGCAGGACGAAGCCGAGCTGGTGACGGAGCTGCAAGGCGGTTCCGGCGCGGCCTTCGACTGGCTGGTTACGCATTACTCGGGACCGGTTTATGGCCTGGTGGCCGGCATGGTCTCGGAATCGTGCGACGCCGCCGACATCACGCAGGACGTTTTTCTGAAGGCCTTTCGCGGCATTCGCGGATTTCGCCGCGGCAGTTCGCTGAAGACCTGGCTGTACCGCATTGCGATCCGTGAAGCGCTGAATCACCGGCGCTGGCTGTGGCGGCATCACCGCGAGCAGGATTCGATTGACGTCGAAGCGGACGACGGGCACGCATCGCTCGAGATTGAAGACGAGAGCGACACTCCGTTTGACCAGGCGGCCTCGCACGAATTGCAACAGGCGGTGCAGCAGGCCTTGCTGAAAGTGCCGGAAGTTTTTCGCAGCGCGGTGATTCTGCGCGACCTCGAAGGAATGTCCTACGAGGAAGTAGCCGAAGTCCTGACGGTCACCGTCGGCACGGTGAAGTCGCGGATTCTGCGCGGGCGGCGAATGTTGCGGGAAATTCTCGATCCCGTGCTGCGCAGCCCGCAAGCCGCGCACTGCCAGGCGGCCGCGCCGCCGAAGAGGGAATCGGTTTTGCACTCCACGCTGTTTTCGGCGACGGAGGAACACCACAACAGCCGGACCGACACATCCGGCTGGGCGCATCCGGGCAAGACGGGTGACGCCGAGGGAGGTGTCCGGTGAATTGCGAAAAAGTTAAAAAATTATTGCCCGGCTACCTGGACGGAGAAGTCATGACCGGCACGTGGGCCGACACCCACGTCTCCATCGGGCGTCACCTGGAAACCTGCGGGGATTGCCGCGATGAACTGCGCGCCTACCAGGTCATGTCTTCAATGATGTCCGGCGTGCAGCGTCCCGCGCCGCCTGAGGACCTGGCGCTGAAGATTCGTGTAGCGGCCGCGCAGCGCCTGTCGGATCGCACCTGGCTTCATTACGCGCTGCGTGCGCGAACTCGCTCCGAGCTGGTTTTGAAAAACATTCTGGAGCCGCTGGCTATTCCCGCCACCGGCGGTTTCACCGTCGCGTTCGTCGTGTTCGTGCTGGTCTGCCAGTTGCTGGGCTTGGGCGTGCCGCTGCGTGCGGACTCCAATGACTCACCCACCAATTTGCTGCAACCGGCGCGCCTCGAAGCCCTGGCTCCGTTTCCGATCACCGGCCTCGAGGAATCCGGCCATGCAGGGCCGCATGCGCTTCTGGTGGAAGCCACTATCAACTCCGAAGGCGAGGCCGTAAGCTACCGGATTCTTGCCGGTCCGGACACGGACACCATTCGCCGCCAACTCGATCTGGTTCTGCTGTTCTCGCGATTTCGGCCGGAAATGAGTTTTGGCCGCTATACTTCGGGCGGCCGGGTGGTTCTCAGTTTCAGTGACCTGTCGATCCGGGGATAATGAGGGACAGCTGTCCTTCGGCCTGAACCTCCCTACTACGTTCTCGTTGCGCCGCTTACATTTGCGCTAGCCTTTGCACACTGTAGTACGCCCGTACTATAGCCACCCTGTATTTTCCGCCTGAAAATGGAGTTAGTCCGAGGATGCCGCATTCCCTTGTGCGTGCAGCCGGTCGCGAGCCGATTCCCATGACGGTGTCGATCAAGAGTCCTTCGGAATTGAACAGCGCGGCCACTCCGGGCGCGCCCTCCCAGAATGCTGCCGGCACGCCGGCCCAAACGCCTCGCTCGAACCCTGTTTGCCTGGAAGTGAATGTCACGCTGCGCAGCCTGCCAAGCGATCCGGGTGGCCTGACCCAGCCGATTCGCGAGGACGCTAAAACCGTAATCGTGTTTGACAACGGGGCGGTCATCCGGTCGATGAGCAATTTGCCGGTCGGCCAAACCGTAATTCTTTCCAACGCCAGCGGTCGAGATGTCGTCTGCCGGGTGGCCGGTGGGCGCAATCTGCCCAGCGTGAAGGGCTATGTCGAAGTTGAATTCATCGAACCGGTAAAGGATTTCTGGAGTATCCATCAGGCTTCTGAGCCGGTGCTTGCGCCTGCTGCTCCAGCCGTTCCGGTTGCCGCCCAGAATCCGCCGGCACCATCGCTGCCGCCGCCTGTGGTGGCTCCTGCTGCGGCCACACCGCCCGCGCCAGCCTCCAGGCAGCCGAGTGCTTCACTGGGACGCGGCCCGTCATTCGACGACCTCGCCGGTGTTATCGGCGTTTCTTCTCCGACCGAGTCGGCTGAATCCAAATCCGCCGCGGAAAAATCCGCGCCTGAGAAAAAATCCAAAGGCGGCTCGAATTACGAACTTTCGCAGCCCACCCCGCAAACCTCCGTCGCCAATTGGCGTCCGGCCTCGGTGGAACCCCCTGTCGACAAACATTCCGCTGCGCCGAATCTGGAGCCGCTGTCCATTACTTCCGCGGCCCCTGCGGCGTCACGCGATTTCATGACCAAGGGCTTGATGGCTTACGAACAGCCTGATAGCGGCTCGCCGTCCAGCGCGCTGCACGGGCGCAAGCCGCTGATTGTCGGCGCTGCTGCGGCCGCGGTTGTGGCGGTACTCGCCGTCGTTTTCTTTGTGCACCGTAGCGCTCCCGCGCCCCGAGCAAGCAACGCTGCGCTCAGCCAGTCTTCGGCGCCGGAACCTGCAGCGTCCTCGACGAAATCCACACCGGAGCCTGCTCAGGCCGCGCCGCCAGAATCGCAAACTTCCACGTCGAACTCGTCGCAGGAACAATCGCAGTCACAATCGGCCGCGCTCGAGCAACCGCAAGCCGCCGCAGCTTCGGCAGCCGTTCCGGCTATGGTCAAGGGGCCGGCGAATGCCGACTCCCGATCCGGCGCGCATCTGGAGGCCCGCGCGGAAACTGGCAGCCTCCGAGGCCAGGAAAAGAACGCGGTTATGTCACAGCCGGAGACTTCCGCCGCGCACCGTCCGGCGATTCCGAATTTGAAGCTAAGCACTCCGAGCGCGCCGAACAAAAATAATTTGGCGAACAATTTGAACGATGCGCCCGAGCCGATGACTGCCATCGCCGCTGCCGGTGCCGCCGGCGCCGCGCCGCCCGCCGGATTGCTGACTTCCTCCGGCCGCATTTCCAAGTCTCCGGTCGCGCCGCCGTCCGCTGCTGCGCCGCCTGTCCCAGCGCCCGTGGCCGCCTCGAAGGTGCTGACCGCTCCGAGATTGATTTCCTCAACGAAACCACTCTATCCTTCGTCCGCTCGGCAATCGAACATTCAAGGCGTGGTTACCGTTTTGCTGAACATTGACGCAAACGGCAAAGTGGTGGGCGCCAAGCCCCTCAGTGGACCGCTCCTTCTGCAGCAGTCGGCGGCTGAGGCGGTGCAGCAGTGGAAGTATTCTCCCGGCCTGATGGACGGCAAACCCACGCCGTCGCAAACAACGGTCAGCCTTGACTTCCGCCTGAATTAGCCGGCCCGTTGTGGCGCATGCTTTAGCTTGCGCAGTTTCATTCCATCCAATTGCCGTCCTTCCCAAACCAAACCCCGCAAGCTAAAGCATGCGCCACAGGCACAGGACAACCCGTCCGCCCGATTCGCCTTCCAATTATGGAAGGGTTTCTTGACTGGCTCGACCGGGCCTTGTAAATTCAAGATCAGAGTGAGCAGCACATTGCGAGTTATTAGTAAAAATATTCGCTTGGATATTCGCCTGATCCGATACGCGTGTCTCGGAACCGTGCTGTTCGCGGCCACGTTGGCGCCTGCAATTGCGCAGACGCAGGCGCCCCAAACACCGCCGCCCCCGGCGTCGCGGGAAGAGGCGCGCCGAACGATCTCTGTTGACTCGCGAGTCCAGTTGTTTGCGGTGTTGTGCGCGCTGGATGCCGCGGGCTATGACTCCAGCGCCGCCGGAGATACCCCGGGGCGAGTCCAGTTGCGCGAGAGGCTTCGCGCGCTGCAGGGGCCGGCGGTCGCCGCGCTGCGAAAATACTATGCCGAGCATGCGGTGGCCGATTCCGGCGAGACATTTTCCCGGTTTGTTTCATTCGCCCTGGTCGCCGGGCCGCCGCCGGATTTTCGCTTTGAAATGCGCCGCGATGACCTGCCGCCGGAAGCTTTGACGCTCGACGGTTTCAACGTCATTCTCGATAATTTCTACAAGGAGGCCAGGCTCGCGGAGCTTTGGCAAATCTACCAGCCGTCTTACCAGACCGGAGTGGAAAGCCTCCGCGCGCCGGTGTCCGATCTCGTTTTTACCGATTCCAATTATCTTCGCGAAATCATCCGGTCGAACAGTCCGCGCACTTTCTCGATTTATGTTGAGCCGCTCGCTGGCAGCAAGACGATTTTCAAAACCTTCGGCGACCAGTACACCCTGGTGGTGCGCCCCAGCGACGACCCGCCGATCGACGACATTCGCCACGCATTTCTTCACTATCTGCTCGATCCGATCGCCATCCGCTATCGCGTGCAGGCTTCCCGCGCCGCGCCGCTTCTGGAAATTGCCGCCCGCGCGCCAATGCTTTCCGTGGATCTGCGCGATGATTATTCCGCGTTCTTCGATGAATGCCTGGTTCGCGCGGTTGAGCTGCGATTGCGGCACCTGCCTCCGGTCCAGTTGTCCGCCGCCATCGACGCCGATGAGGGCAACGGCTATGTTCTGGTGCGCTCAATCTACGCCGGGCTTTCCGGATTTGAAAAATCGGAGCCGGCCATGGGCTATTACCTGCCCGATCTCGTGAAGGGAATCGATGTGGACGGCGAGCAGCGCCGCTTGAAGAACGTGAAATTCGCGGACGCCGCGCCGGCGAAGGATGCGCCGGAAAGCACTCATGCGTCCGCAAAGCCGGCCGCGCCTGCTTCACCCAATCCTCTGGAGGACGATCTTGCGGAAGGCCAGCGGCAGATCTCCGCGCGCAATGGCGCCGCGGCTGCTGCGTCCTTTGAGCGCGTACTGGCCTCGCATCCCGAGGACCAGCGCGCGACGTACGGCTTGGCCGTCGCCTCCGCGCTCCAGGGCCGCCCGGACCGCGCGCGTGAGCTTTTCGCCAAAGTGATCGACGCGGCTCAGAATCCGCTGGCCGACCCCAGTGTGCATCCTGATCCGTCCAATCTTTCGTGGTCGCATATTTATCTCGGACGAATGTACGATGTGGAGGGTAAGAGAGATCTGGCCGTGGTCGAGTATCGCGCGGCGCTGGCCGTTGCCGGAGCCCCGGATTCGGCAAAGACCGCCGCGCAGCACGGTATCGAGACGGGCTACCAGACCCCGGCTCGCGACCGGCAGTCGGACGGAAAGTCGTAATTATATTTCCGCACTTCGCGCCGCTGGTCAGTTGTGGGTGGGCGGCGTGGAGCGCGGGGCAACAGGCAATTCACTCGGAGCGTTCGATCGATCTCCGAGAATTAATTCCGTGGAGGAGATTCCTATCATGACGGCAAAGTTCTTCAAACGGTCCGCGGCGGTGCTTGGCCTCACCGTCGCCCTGTCCTTCGGCGCGAATATTTCCAGCGCAGGCCAGCCGGCTACGTACCCGCAGGAAAAGGGCGACAAGAAAGAAAAGGTGAACAAGGCGGAAGAAGCCGCATACAAAAATGTACTGGCAGCGCAGGGCGGAGATCCGGCCATGCAGATCCAGGTCAGTGAGGATTTCATCTCCAAATTTCCGATGAGCAAATACGTCGGTGGCGTATACGGCTTGCTGACCACCGCCTACTACACCACCGGCAACACCGATAAGATGTTCGCCGCCGGCGCCAAGGCCCTGGAGCTCGATCCGGACAACGTGGACGTGCTGGCCCTGCTGGCGATGGCCATCCCACGCCGCGTGAAAGCGAATACTCCGGACGGCCCGCAGCAGTTGCAGAAGGCCGAGGTCTACGCGCACCATGCCATCGAATTAATTCCCAATATGTCCAAGCCCGCGACCGTCGATGATGCGACCTTTGAGAAAGCCAAGAACGACAAGCTTTCCCTGTGTCACAGCGGCCTCGGCCTGCTGGCGATCGACCACTCCAAATTCGAGGATGCCCGCACCGAACTCACCCAAGCCGTGCAACTCGCCTCCAGCCCCGATCCCGTGGACTACTACCTGCTCGGGAACGCCGACGCGCAAGCCAGCTACATGAATGGCGCCATCGCTGCGTATGACAAGTGCGCCGCGACCGGGCCGCTGGTCACCCAGTGCAAAGCCCGCGAGGAGGCCATGAAGAAGGATTTGGCTTCGGGCACCAAGTTGAGCAGGGACTAAGCTGGATCTATGCCCTCTACCGAGCTCGCGGAGTTGGAGTCACTCCTTGCATATCAATTCCGCGAGCCTCGCTGGCTTGAACAAGCCTTGATGCACAGCTCCCGAATTCCGGAACGCGCGGAGGAAGAGCCCTCCGAAAGCAATGAGAAGCTGGAATTCCTGGGAGACGCGGTTCTCGAACTCATCGTGAGTGAAGAGCTGGTCCGCGAATTTCCCGATTGGAGCGAAGGACAGCTTTCCAAGAGCCGCGCTAGGCTGGTCAACGCCACCGCAATTTCTCTCTCCGCCCAGCGGCTGGGCATCGGCAATTTCTTGCGGCTCGGCCGGGGAGAAGAAAAAACCGGCGGGCGCAGCAAGCCGGCCCTTCTGGCCGACGCTTACGAAGCCCTGATCGCGGCAGTTTACCTGGACGGCGGGCTCGAAGCCGCCCGCGCATTCGTCCGCCGCTCTCTGGTGGAGGGAACCATCGCTTCGGTCGCTGAGAACCTGGGCCACACCGACCATAAATCGCGGCTCCAGGAATTTTTGCAATCGCGCGGCATGGCGCCGGGATGCTACCAGGTGACCGCCGAGAGCGGGCCCGACCATCAGAAAACTTTTCGCGTCGAATTTCGCATCGCTGGACAGGTGACCGCCGCCGGAACGGGCCGCACAAAAAAAGAAGCCGAGCAATCCGCGGCCATCGCCGCCCTGATACAATTAGGAGCAGAGGAGAACTGAGAATCGCCGTGACGTCTGAAACCGCACAGGCCGTGGAAGCGCGTGAGGCAGCGGCGGCGCATCGCGCGGAATCGCATCCCGCCACGGTGCGCGAGTACATCGAATCGCTCCTGGTCACCGTAATTCTGGCGCTTTTCGGCACGACGTTTATCGTTCAGGCCTTCAAGATTCCTTCGCAGTCCATGGAGCCGACTCTTCTGGTCGGCGATCACCTGCTGGTCAATAAGTTTATTTTTGGCGGGCGCGGGCACTGGTACGATCATGTCCTCCCCTATCGCGAAATTCGCCGCGGCGACATCATCGTTTTCAAATTTCCGTTTCAGGATCACCCGCACTACGTCAAGCGCGTGATCGGCATTCCCGGCGACCACGTCAAGATCGTGGACCAGGCGGTGTATGTGAACGGCAAGCGCATAGTGGAGCCTTATATCGTGCGCGATCCCTCGGCGCCCTACGATCCATTTGGAGATAATTTTCCCCCGCGCAGTCCGCAGTACCTGCAGGCCAACATGCAGCCGGAATGGGCCGATGAGATCTTTGACTACATCCATGACGGTGAAATTGTGGTGCCGCCCGGAAAGTATTTCGCCATGGGCGACAATCGCGACCACAGCTGGGATAGCCGCTTCTGGGGATTCGTCGATCGCGACGCGGTGATGGGCAGGCCCGTGGTGATCTACTGGTCGGTGATCGGCGAACGTGAGGATGGCTCGGACCGCAATGTGAATTCGTGGTTTTTCAACCTGCTGGACACCGTTCTGCACCTTCCATCGCGCACCCGCTGGTCGCGCATGCTGCATGAAGTCCACTGACACCGCGCTTTTCTTCTCCCCCGCCTTTTGCAACAATCCTTCACGGCCAGATGTTGGTTTGTTTTCAGTCGATGGTTCAGATGATGCTCCGGATATCGGCACGATGACCCCACGATGAGCAAACGGAAATTGCTGCGCGGCATTCTGATCGGCGGCGTGTTGCTTTTCGCCGCGAGTTTCGGATTTTCGCGCGCCTTGCGGGCCAGCGCCGCGCGCCGGTACCTGATCGCGCACCTCGCCGCCAGCTTCGGAAGGCCGGTGGATGTTTCATGGTTCGATTTCAGTTTGCTGGATGGCGCGAAGTTCCAGGCCCACTTCGTCAGCGTCGCGGAAGATCCGCAATTCGGCAGCGAATATTTTCTGCGTGCGGACGCGCTGAGCGCGGGCCTGCGATGGACGTCCCTGCTCGCCGGGCGCTTTGAATTCGGTTCCGTTTCGCTTTCGCGGCCCAGCCTGAATCTGGTGCGGGACGCCGAGGGCCGCTGGAATATCGAGCGCTGGCTTCCGCCGGCTTCTTCGCCTGCGGGGCGCCCCGGTTTTGTCGGCCCGTTCGCGCCGTCGAGCAATGTCCGCGCGGCGCGCCCGTACCGAATCGACGTGGATGGCGGGCGAATCAATTTCAAGCAGGGCGACACGAAGAATCCCTTCGCGCTGGCCGACGTTTCGGGCAGCGTCGAACAAATCGGGGCGGGCCGCTGGCAGTTGGACCTCGCAGCGCGTCCCATCCGCGCCGGCGTTGAGTTGCAGGACATCGGCACGGTTCGGCTGCGCGGCTCCATCGCCGGAACGACGGCGCGCCTTCAGCCCGCGGAACTCCTTCTCACCTGGCGCGCCGGATCTCTGGCGGACGCGCTGCGCCTCGTTCGTCAAAACGACTATGGCATGCGCGGCCAGTTGGCCGTCGATCTCAACGCCAGCATCGCTCCGCAGCCCTCCGCGGCTGCGGCTAGCGTGGATTCCGATGGCGGAGCGCAGTGGTCCATTTCCGGAGTGGCGCGCCTCACCGGCATCCATAGTTGGCGTCTTCCCGCGCATGTCACCGATCCCGCGGCGAATCTTGCTTTGGAAATGAACTGGCGACTCGGCGAACGCCGCGCGGAAATTCGCAAAATGGTGGTCGAAGCGCCTGCGTCCCGCGTTCTCGGAACGGGAGACTTGGATTGGGCGCATGGAATCGAGCCACAGTTGCACGTGGAGTCTTCGTCGATTGCGCTGGGAGATGTCCTGGCCTGGTACCGCGCTCTGCAACCGGACGTTTCGGAATCTCTACGGGCGGAAGGCGCGATCGGTCTCGACTTGAAACTCGGCGGATGGCCAATCGAATTTCAGCAAGGCGCCATCACCAGCGCCGGCGGAACATTGACGGCCAGGTCCTTGCCCGCGCCGCTGCGGATCGGTCCCCTGAAGGCCGGCGTCTCGCGCGGCGGATTCGATTTTGCTCCGGTGCTGATCTCCTTTGTCGCCACGCCTTCAGAAACGGAGAGCGATGACGCGCTTCCGGCGAGCGCTTCACAGCCGGGTTTCCTTTTGCGGGGTTCGCTGATGCCCCGCGCCAATGGTGTGTTCCGCTGGCCTCCCGATTGGAATTTTTCCATCGAGGGCGCCACTCCGCGCGTGCAGGACTGGCTGGCGCTTTCCGCGGTGCTGGCCCGGCCGCTGAATTCCGATTGGTCCGCTTCCGGCGGCCTGGCAGTGAAAATGCGCGGAACGCGACTCGCGGTTTCCCCCGATGTTGCCGGTGCGGGCCCGTGGCTTGGCACCATGGATTTTGCGGCGTTGACGTTGAGCCCAGCTTACGTCAACCAGCCGGTGCGGATTCCCAAGGCGCACATCGAGTTCGCAGCCATGGAACGCACGGTAACGATTTCATCGGCGGAGGCGTTCGGCGCGGCATGGCATGGTTCCGTAACCCGCAAGAATTCCGACGATCATTGGAGCTTCGATCTTTCCGCCGACCACCTCGACACCGCGGAACTGGACCGCTGGCTCGGCCCGCGGGCACGGCCGGGTTTCCTGGCGCGGTTCGCCGGCTTGAATTCCGCGGCGGCGTCAACGCCGCCGGCGGGCACGGCGGTGGTCACACGTCTCGCTGCGCGCGGGCGGCTGCGCGCCGCTTCCATCGACGTCCCGCCCATGCATCTAGACCAATTCGACGGCGAAGCGGAAATCGCCGGACGCACGGTCCGGATTCGCAGCGCCAGCGCTAATTTTTTCGGCGGAAAAATTTCCGGCTCGCTGGACGCGCAGCTCTTGCCCGATCCTTCCTATGAATTTCAGGGCCGCCTCGATCGCGTGGACCTCGCTCAACTCGCTGCGGCCATGCCATCCCTGGATGGACGGATGGACGGAAACGCCTCCGGCGCGCTGACGCTCTCCGCTCACGGAATTGGCCGGCAGAGTTTGATCGGGTCGATGCAGGGGCAGGGAACGCTCAACGGCCGAAACGTCGAAGTGCGCGGACTCGATCTTTCCGGCGTGTTTCCTGGCGGAGCCCAGGAGACTGAATCGGGCGTGTTCTCCTCCGTGCAAGGTAGCTATCGCATTGCGGCTGGCGCGATTGATCTCTCGAATTTCGTGATGGATCATTCCCGCGGCCGCCTCGAAGCCGAAGGGCGCATCGATTTCTCCCACGCGCTCAATATTCGCGTTCGCCCTTCGATTCTTCAGGCCGCCACAGCGCCCGCGTCCGCCTCGCCTCCGGGTTTTCTCTTGAGCGGGACCATCGAGTCTCCAAAACTGATCGTTCCCTCGGCGAGTACCAAGCCACCGGGTCGCGCCGGCTCCCGCTAGCGAACGTTAATGTAGGACAGGCTTTAGCCTGTCTGGTTTAGATTTATGCAGGACGCGAGCCAAAACCAGACAGGCTGAAGCCTGTCCTACTGGGCCGTGCGTTGCGACCTGAAATCCTGCATCGTACTATCTATGAAAATATGCGAACGGCGTGGGCGATCATGAGCGGCACCCGGACCTCCATGCGAATTGCCTTGGCTCTTTGCGGAATTCTGACAGCCGTTCCATTCGGCCTTCACGCGCAGAATGCCCCGGCGAAAAAACCCTCCACTTCACGCGCCCCGCGGCGCGCAGCCTCGCCGCGCATTTCACTGGCGCCGAAATTTGTTCCCGGCCAGGCGTTTCGCTACCAAATGGAGTTTGAGACCACCACTGAAACTTCGCGATCCGGCCTGGCCTCAGATCCGCAGGGCCCGTCCAGCCTGGTGGTCGATTGGAGCGCCGCTGTGCGCATGGAGGTTCTGCCGCCCGATTCCAACACGCCCGGCGGAATCCGCCTGCGAACCACCTACGAAAAATCCTCGGCCATGGTTCGCACCGACACCGTCGATCCGGCCGCGACTCAAACTACTGACCAGTATAAGCAACTGGAAGGTAAGTCCATCGAGTTCACGCTCGATGCCGTCGGAAACGTGAAATACGTCGCCGGCCTCGAAGGCATTGTCGATTCGGAAAAAGCTTCGCAATCCGCGCATGAATGGATTTCGCAACTGAACGCCAGTGCGGGCGCGCCGCCGGGCGGCGTGACCATAGGACAATCCTGGTCCTCCGAGCAGCCGGCCGATTCCTTGCCGCTCGCCGGATTAGTCTGGCACACCGATTCGCAGTATCTTCGCAATGAGTCCTGCCATCCGCCGAATCCCGACGTGCCGAATCCCGATGTACCGAACGCGGCGCCCGCTGCGAATCCTCCCGTGAATTCGCCCGCGCCGGCGGATTGTGCGGTGATCCTCGCGAATCTTAGTCTGATCCGCTCCAAGACCGCGCGCGATTCGACGCCCCCGGAACTTCGCAAGAACGGAGTTCAATCGGAAGGGAAGTGGACTGGGTCGGCGCAAAGCTTGGTGTATGTGTCGCTCGCCACGGGCATGGTTGTGAGCGTCACGCAAACGGGGACGGAACAGATGGACGTTAGGCTGACCTCAAACCACAGCACTTCCATACGCTATTCCGGAACGATTGCGACGCGATCCCAGGTGGCCTTGGTGAGCGAGGGCGCCGCCGGGAAGTGAAGATCCTGCAGCGAAACGTACTGGCCTCAGAAATTTGCCGTCTGCGGTATAATGATCGGTTCGGCGCCGATTTCCCAAGGCGCCGTAAGATGCAGACGCGATGAACTTCAAACTCATGAGCGATTACGAACCTCGCGGCGATCAGCCGGAGGCCATCGAACAGCTTTCCCGCGGCATTGAGGCCGGCGAAAAGCATCAAGTCCTGCTGGGAGTAACCGGCTCAGGGAAAACATTCACCGCGGCGAAGGTGATCGAGCGCGCCAACCGGCCCGTCCTGGTTCTCGCGCACAACAAGACCTTGGCCGCGCAACTCTACAGTGAATTCAAGAGTTTCTTTCCGCAGAACGCCGTCGAGTACTTCGTCAGCTATTACGATTTTTACCAGCCGGAAGCCTATATCCCGGCGTCGGACACCTACATCGAAAAAGAATCGACGATCAACGACGAGCTGGACAAGCTGCGCATGAGCGCGACGCGGTCGCTCTTTGAGCGGCGCGACGTCGTGGTGGTGGCCTCGGTCTCCTGCATCTACGGCATCGGCTCGCCCGAAGCCTATTACGGCATGCTGCTGATGATTGAGAAGGGGCAGAGCACCGCGCGGGAAGCGCTGCTGCGAAAACTCGTCGACATGCAGTACCAGCGTGCTGAGGACCTGCGCCGCGGCACCTTCCGCGTGCGCGGCGACCGCCTGGAAATTTATCCGCCCTATGAGGACAATGCCTACGTCGTGGAATTGTGGGGCGCGCAGGTCGATGCCATCCGGCAGATCGATCCGCTCACCGGGGAAGTACGTTCCGGCCAGAACGATATATCGAGGCTGACGATTTATCCGAAGTCGCACTACGTGATGCCCGCGGAGCAGAGAGAGCGCGCCATCAAAACCATCCTCGAAGAGATGGACTGGTGGAAGCCGGAACTGGAAAAGCAGGGCAAGTTCGCCGAAGCCCAGCGCGTGTGGCAGCGCACCATGTTCGATATCGAGATGATGCGCACCATCGGCTACTGCCATGGCATCGAGAATTATTCGCGGCACATGTCCGGCCGCCTTCCGGGCGAAGCGCCGCCGACGCTGCTGGATTATTTTCCGCAGGATTACCTGCTGTTCATCGACGAATCGCATCAGACCATTCCGCAGCTGCATGCCATGTATCACGGCGACCGCTCGCGCAAGCAGACGCTGGTGAACTACGGATTCCGCATGCCCTCGGCGCTGGACAACCGCCCGCTGAATTTCGAGGAGTTCGAGCACCGCACCGGCCAGGTGCTGTACGTTTCGGCGACGCCCGGTCCGTACGAACTGACGCGCTCCGCGGGAGTGGTGGTCGAGCAAGTGATTCGACCCACCGGTCTCGTCGATCCGCAGATCGAAGTGCGCCCGGTGAAGGGCCAGGTGGACGATCTGCTGGAGCAGATTCGCGTGCGCGCCGCACGCAACGAGCGCGTGCTGGTCACCACGCTCACCAAGCGCATGGCCGAAGACCTCGCGGAATATTTCACCGAGACCGGAGTGCGCTGCCGCTACATGCATTCGGAAGTCGAAACGCTGGAGCGCGTCCGGATCCTGCGCGATTTGCGCCGCGGAGAATTCGACGTCTTGATTGGAATTAACTTGCTGCGCGAAGGACTCGACCTGCCGGAAGTCTCGCTCGTGGCCATCCTGGACGCGGACAAGGAAGGCTACCTGCGCAGCGCCACCGCGCTCATTCAGACCATCGGCCGCTGCGCCCGCCACGTCGAGGGCCGCGCCATCCTCTACGCCGACCGCATGACGGGATCGATGGCCCAGGCCATCGAGGAAACCAGCCGCCGCCGCGCCAAGCAGGTGGCCTACAATAACGCCAACGGCATCACGCCAATGTCCATCATCCGCTCCGTCGATATGAAGTTGGCAGCGATCGTCGAAGCCGATTATGTCACCGTGCCCGCCGAAGATTTTGCCGATGCGGATATCACCAGCGAAGCGAAACTGGGCGAGGTCCTGGCACAGCTCGAAGCGCAGATGCGCGAAGCCGCCAAAAAGTTCGAGTTCGAGCGCGCCGCCGCGCTACGCGACCGCATCCGCACCCTGAAGCAGCGCGATCTGTCGGGATTTTTCTCCGCCGCATCGGAGCCCGCCCCGAGTGAAGCAAGTTAGTGTCTTCGCTGGGGACGCTGTCTAAGTCGTTGGGTGCGAACTAGATTGTTGCAAAATGGAGTTAGCTAAGCTAAGATGACTTAGCTAGGGAAGCCTATGTCCACCGTAACGATTCACCAAGCCAAGACCAATCTCTCCAAGCTGATCGAACGCGCCTCGCAGGGCGAAGAGATCATTATCGCTCGCGGCTCCAAGCCCGTGGCGAAGCTCGTACCTGTCGGCGCCGTAAAAGGGAAGCGCCAGCCGGGTTCATTAAAAGGCAAATTAGAAATCGGTCCTGAATTTTTTGAGCCGCTTTCCGACGCCGAACTTGCGGAATGGGAATAGTCCAGCTTGCGCGCTCTCTTGGACACTCATGCGCTAATTTGGTGGTTCTCCGACGAACCCTTACTGTCACAGTCCGCTAGAGAGATCATCGCCAGTACGGACAACACCCTCCTCGTAAGCGCCGCTTCGGCATGGGAACTCGCGATCAAGCATCAGTCAGGAAAGCTGCGCAAGGTTGCCGACCTTGTGTCTGACTTCTCAGGCCGGATCGAACGGGAGGGATTTCAAGTGCTCCCTATTTCAGCGGAGCATGGTATTCGCGCTGGCCTCCTGCCGGGTCTTCACAAAGACCCTTTCGACCGGATGCTCATCGCTCAGGCTCAAGCGGAAGACGCGGCGATCATCAGCAATGAAACGGTTTTCGATCATTACGGCATCAGAAGGTTGTGGTAGAGCGGAGGCGTATTCCTCGGAGATCGGCTAGATTCGTCTAGAACACGGGTTAGAAGTCGGCATCGGAAAAGGGCTCAGCCACGATTTGATGAACGTCTTCGTACACGACGTACCTGGCCTGTCAGTTTGAATCATTTCGATATGGATATCGTGTCGGTCTAGAATTGCGATCATTTCTCTCAATCTTGCAATATGGTCCTTCGCTGTGTCCTTAAACCACGATATCGCTCTTGCCTGCTTACGGTAATGGGGAGGCTTTGCGGTGGTGAAACGCGACGGTTCCTCGAGGTTTGCGTCAAACCACTTCAAAAGCTCGCGCAATTTCGCTCGATCAGAATCCGTGACTTGAGCGGAATCCCTTAGTTCGTGGGCGATTCCAAATACCCCAGCTTCCCGGCCGGAGTCCTCGTCAATTTCCCCAGTGATAAAGCGAATATACATGGAGCTTTCGCGTCACAAATCTCGGTCGCCAAAGTGATAGACGGCGATGGCCAGAGCAACCAGTAGATATGCGCAGGCATAACCCACCATTGCGCCGCTGGGGATAGAAACATCCGAGAACGGCGAGAATTGCAGCGCTCCCGACAAGGGAGACTCCATCTCAAACGCAGCGCGGCGCCAGAGCGCTTCGCTGGGCATGATCAGGCTGGTGAGAATGCCAACCATCGCCAGCCGCGAACCCTCGGTGAAACCGCTCATCTGTTCCAGCCAGCCGCCGAGAAAGGCCACTCCCAGAAGGCCAAGAGTGATGACACCGCTCGTGAGAGTTGAAAACCAGGTGCCAAACATAAACGTCACGGACAGAGCGACAATGCATTCCAAGAACACCAACAGTCCGCCGCGCACTGGATGCTGCGCCATTACCCCGCCGAAGTAATAGCCCTCGGCCACGGCGCCCCCGAACAGGATGGCCACGTAAACGGCGGTCATCAGAACGAAGCCCAGCCATTTGCCAATCAGAATTTCCCAGCGGTGCAGAGGTTTGGTGGCGATGGCGTGAATGGTTCCGGAAGTGATTTCTCCGGAGATGGTGTCGACCGACGTAAGCGTGGTCATCACCACCGCGAGCAGATCGACCGTGTACAAGCCGATGATCAGCATCGCGCTGATCACTTGGTACCGCAAAAAGGGAGGCACCTGGGAATTCTGGAGATCGCCGACCTGAAATCGCAATCCGATCCCGAAGACCACCAGGAATCCAAGTCCAGCGAGAAGCGCGGTCCACAGAATCTTCTTGCGCGCCGCCTCGCGAAAGGTGATCCCCGCCATGAGCCAAACGCCCATCAAAAGCCTCGATCCTCGCCCATCACGCTGATGAAGAGTTCCTCCAGCGACATCCGCTGCGGAGTGAACTGGTAAACCTCGGCGCCTGAAGTGACGAGGTAGCGCAAGATATCGGGCAAACAGGCCCGTGAGAGCGCCTTGATGGTCATGTGCTCTTCATTGACCTCCACCGCGGTGGTCCATCGCGCCAGGCCCCACACGCAGTCCGGGGAAATCTTTCCCGCGCGCACGTCGATGTTTACCACCTCTTCTTCCGGGGCGTGCATGTCGCGGCTGGTTACCACTTCGCCTTCGCGGATGAACACTACCTGGTCGCAGGTAATTTCAATTTCGCTGAGCAGGTGTGAGTTCAGGAATACAGTGGCCCCGCGATCGCGCTCGGCGCGAATGATATCGCGCACCATGTGCCTTCCCAGGGGATCGAGGCCCGAGGTTGGCTCGTCGAGGAAAATGATGTCCGGCTCGTGGATGAGCGCCTGCGCGAGGCCGGCGCGCTGCATCATGCCTTTGGAAAAATTCTGCAATCGCTTGTTGCTGTGCGGCGTGAGCCCCACCAGGTCGATGAGCGCCGGAACGCGCTGCGAAAGCCGCGCGGAGGAAACACCGCAGAGGCGTCCGTGCAGGTGCAGAAGTTCAGCGGGCGTGAGCCATTCGTAAAAGCGGAAATTCTCCGGCAGAAATCCGATCTTCTTCCGGACCTCGACATTGCCGGCGGGCGCGCCCAGTACAGAGGCCTCGCCGCCGCTGGGCTTGGCCAGCCCCAGCAGCATCTTGATCGAGGTGCTTTTGCCCGCGCCGTTCGGCCCGAGAAAACCAAAAATTTCTCCCCGCCGCACGGACAAGGTCAGGTCGCGCACCGCGACCTTGCCGCCAAAAACCTTGCGCAAATTTTGCGTTCGGACCGCGAACTCATCGGGTGAAGACAGGGTCAGCTCCTCCTCACTTCAGCGAATCGGCGAGTGCGACGGCCTGGCTGGAATCGCCGAATCCAGTGAGCGAGTAAACAATTCCGCCGTTGGTCCAGATCAGCGCGTAGCCGGGACCGCGCCGCCCGGCCATGCTGAGGAGCGTGCCATTCGTTCCGTTCACCTTCACAACTTGATAGGAGCGGAGGGCGCGCGGCACCGACAGGGTAAGCACCGCCTTCCAATCAATGGTGTGAAGGAAATCGCTGGCCTGGCTGGGAGCCATGCCGGCCGTTTCCAGTCCGATTTGCGCGAGCCCGGCAACGTCCAGGCCTGCCGGCATGTTGACGATCGGATCGGGCCCCTCGCGCAGGCGAACGCAATCGCTGAACTGCGTCGTGGTCGGCGCCGGTCCGGTAATATTGTCGGAAATCACTTTGCTGGCGTCCGCGGCGCCGGGGCACGTTCCATATTGCACTTGCACGGAGCGGGGAACCTCCACAAGAACCGTGGAGCCGTCCAGCGATTGCGGCAGCGAGATTTCCGAATGTCCTGCTTCGGTGGCAATCGCTTGCAGGCGCGCGCGATCCACGGTCACGGCAATTTTGTGCGTGCCGCCAACCACCAGTTCGGGCGCGTCATTTCGCGCGCTGAGCAACCGCACTTGGAACCCAGCCATCTGGCCGGCGCTAGCCGCGTCCGCGGCGGTATGATCCTCTTCATTCGTTTCTACCTGCACCTTGTCCGAGATCATTTGCGTTACCATCTGGTGCAGCGCGGGATTCGAGTTGGAATCCACGTACGGCGAGAAATCCGCATTCACCGCCTGCACTTTCTGCATGCGCAGCGATTGCAGCGATTTCAGTCCGGCCTGGCGCACCGCCGGGACGCTCAGGACGCCGATCGCGATCACCAATACAACAAGAATCAGCCAGACAGGCCGTGTCGAGCGTGCATCAGTCGCCATTAGTATTCCCCCTTGAATCTATAAATTGACGGAAAGATAGCGTTAACATCGCTCAAATTAACAAAGAAACCTGAAATTTACATGAAGGTTTGGAGTTCACATCCAGAGCGTCGTTCAAGCGCTTTTGGACAGGAAGTTCGGCGGTGGTGCAGCGATCGTTTCAAACCATTCCTTTGCGCAGGTCTTTCAAGGGATAGAACGTGTCACGCCAGGTGACCCCGCCGCGCCACAGAGTGGCCGCTGCCGAGCGCCCGATCATCCAGCAGAAGAGCAACGCGCCGAGCGGATGCGTCAGTCCATACAGCGGAGACGCCTTGGTCGACGAGACCATGCCTCCATGGACCAGCACTGCCGCGCCCGCGGCGATCCCGGCGAGCACGCGCGCCCAGCCGGTGGCAAACACGACGCCAAAAAATGGCAGCACGCTCATCACCAGCGCCAGGACCATCGCGCCTGCCGCAAAAAACGCATTGTAGTGCACCGCGGCAAACATGTTTTTGGTCACTCCGCGGATGACGTTGTGCACGCCGCTGTGCCAGCGCACGCTGACCATGTCCTGCGCGACCGCCACCCCCGAGCGCACGCCGGCCATTTTCATCAGCTTCCCCAGCTTCATGTCTTCGATCACGTCCATCCGCAAGCGGGCATGGCCGCCGCTTTTTTCGTAGGCCGCGCGCCGCACCAATTGAAAAGCTCCCACGCCCATATACCGTGCCGAGCGTGGATTGGACGCCAGCCAGGGCTCATTGCCGAAAACAAAGCCCAACCCAAAGTACGAGATGGCCGCGGTCTCCCAGAAACCACGCATCTCAATCGCGGTGAGCAGCGTCAAATGATCCCACTTGCGCTCCGTCGCCAGCGCGACCGCGTTCCGCAAAACATTGGGCGCAAAGTGCACATCGGCGTCGGTAAATACCAGCCAGTTTCCGTGCGACTTTTCGTAGCCGGCCACCAGCGCGTGCGGCTTTCCCAGCCAGCCCGGCGGCAGGTTTTCAATGTCTACGACCGTCAGGTTGGGCCGCGTGCGCTGCAGATCATGGAGAATCGCGGGAGTCCGGTCCGTGGAGCGATCGTTCACCGCGATCACCTCAAAGCGCGGATAATCCTGGGCCAGCATCGTTGCGATAGCTGCCGGCAATTTTTCCGCTTCATCGCGGGCCGCGAAAATGATGGAAACGGGAGGGAAATTCTCAGGAGAGACGGCGGCAACGTCGGAAAGCCATGGCAGGCAGGACATTCCGATCGCGGCGCGAAGGCCCTGAACAATCCATAGGAAAGCGATTAAACCAAATAGTACAATCCACAAAGTATGCAAAGGTTAAATTGTCCGCAGCAATTCGATCGCTGCCTATAGAATGCTAACACAGCGAATGTCGGAGACCGTATCCATCGTCGGGGCGGGGCGCGTCGGACGCGCTCTCGGCCGCCGCCTGCACGAACTTGGCTGGCGCGTCGGCGGCGTTACCGGCCGGTCCATCTCCACGGCGCGCGCGGCCGTCCGGGCGATCGGCGCGGGCCAAGCGCTGGGAGGTCCGACACATCAGGTCCTGAATTCGCGCGTCGTTCTGATTGCCACTCCGGACAGCGCCATTGCGGAGGTGGCGAAAACTCTGGCGCAGCTTGGCGGTGCCGAATGGGCCGGGAAAGTAGTGCTGCACACCAGTGGATCGCTGGACTCCCGTGTTCTTCAGCCGCTCGCGGAACTGGGCGCGGCGACCGGTTCGATGCATCCCATGCAGACATTCTCCAATCAGAATTTTCCGGACCTGGCGAAGTGCATTTTTGGAATCGACGGCGCTCCGGCCGCCATGCAGGTGGCCCGGAAAATGATCCACCAGATGGGCGGTGTGGCGGTGCGCTTGTCGGGAGCGAACAAGGCGGCGTATCATGCCGCGGGGGCGTTTGCGTGCGGCTACGTTCTGGCGCTGATGGAAACGGCCACGCGGCTGCTGATGACGCAGGGTTTCAAGCGCCGGCAGGCCATGCGCGCCCTTTTGCCGCTTACGCGGCAGACGCTCGATAATTTTGAGAGCGTCGGCCCCCTGGCGGCGTGGACGGGGCCGCTGTCGCGCGGCGATTTTTCAACCGTCCAGCGCCACGTCGAAGCCCTGGAAGATTTCGATCCTGCGTATCTGGAGGCTTACAAGACGCTCTCGCGCTTGACGGCGGAAGTCTTGACCGCAGAGCCCGCCGCGATGCGCAAGCAGCTCGACCGGATCTTCAGCGCGGCTGCGAGTTCAAAAAAGAAAAAAGCGCGCGAGACCTAGAATCATCGCGGCACGTTGTCTGGCATTTGATTTTCATCCACTGGGGGTTTCTTGACGCAACTGAACATTCCCGTTGAAAGCATGGCACTGCCGAACGGCCTGCGCGTGGTGATTTCGCCCGATCGCACCGCGCCGGTTGCCACCGTCGGTGTTTACTACAACATTGGCTTCCGCATCGAACCGCGGGGCCGCAGCGGTTTCGCGCATCTCTTCGAGCACATGATGTTCCAGGGCTCGGCCAACGCCGGCAAGATGATGCACATCAAGCTGGTCAACTCGTCGGGCGGCGTGCTGAACGGCTCGACACATTACGACGTCACCAACTATTACGAGTCGGTGCCTTCCAACGCTCTGGAGCGCGTGCTGTGGCTGGAGGCCGATCGCATGCGCGCATTGAAAGTGGACGACGAAAATCTGCGAAACCAGCGCGACGTGGTGAAGGAAGAAGTGCGCGTCAACGTGCTCAATCAACCCTATGGCGGATTCCCGTGGCTCGATCTTCCGCCGGTCGCCTACCGCAATTGGTCCAACGCGCACAATTTTTACGGCGACTTCGACGATCTGGACGCCGCCAACCTCGATGACGTCCAGAAATTTTTCAAAACTTATTACGCGCCGTCCAATGCGGTGCTGCTGATTCTTGGCGATGTCGACACCGACGAAGCGATCGGGCTTGCCGAGCGCCACTTCGCCTCCATCCCTTCGGGTCCCCAGCCCACGCCCGCGGATATCGATGAGCCGCCGCAGATCGATGAACGCCGCGGCGTGGTCGAGGAAAAATTCGGCACGCTTCCAGGAATCGCCATCGGCTACCAGGCGCCTCGCCGCCTCACGCCCGAGTGGTACGCCGCCGCGATGCTGGACCACGCGTTCCACGGCGGACGTTCCGGGCGCGTTTACCGCCGCCTGGTGCTCGAACAGCAGATCGCTGTGGACGCCGAGGGCGGAATCCACTATCCCGTTGGCGATTTATTTGACTACAACGGGCCGACGCTGATGGTGACGCGTCTGCTCCACAAACCAGAATATTCCGCGGACCAGACCATCGCCGCCTACGATCAGATTCTCGATGAGATGAAAGAGAAGGGAATTGCCGCGGACGAACTGGAACCGATCAAAGTGAAATTCCGGTCGAATTATTTTTCCAACCTCGAGGGCGGGCATGGTCCGTCCATCCCGCGATACGGCCTCATGCACCTGCTGGCTTGTTTCACGCTGTTTGATAACGAACCCAGCCTGGTGAATACGATCCTCGATGGATTCATGCAAGTAACGCCCTCCGAGGTGCAGTCCGTCGCGCAGAAGCTCCTCACGCGCCACAACCGCTCAATCGTTATTCGCCAGCCGGCGAAGAAAGGGGCGGCCTGATGGCTTCCGCGCCTCGCTCGGATACACCTTCGGCAGTTCCGCCGCTCGCTCCGGCCCGGCCGGTCATCTGGCCGCCGCGCGTGCACCGGACGCTTTCGAACGGACTGGAAGTGGTCCTGGTGGAATCGCACGGGATTCCCAAATTTACCGGCGAGCTTTTTTTTCGCAGCGGAAACGCGGTGGTCGCGGCGCAGGCGCCGGGCCTGGCTGACATGACCGCTACAGTGGCCCGCACGGGCACTCAGAGGCGCACCAGCCGCCAAATCGAGGAAGACTTGAGGCGGATGGGCGCCGATCTCTCTTCCGGCGCCGGAGCGGACAACAGCGTGATTTCGTTCGCTGGGCTGGTCGACTTTTCGAACGAATTGCTCGGGCTGGTTTCGGAGCTGGCGCAGCGGGCGATCTTTCCCGAGGACGAATTCGAACGGGAGCGGCGGCAACTGGTCGAGGGCCTGCGCATCGAGCGCACTACGCCCGGATTTCTGGCCAGCGAACGCTTGCGCCGGGTGCTGTTCGGTGCGCACCCCTACGGCACGATTTCGCCGACGGAAGAGCAGGTCACCCACTACCGCGTCGAGCAATTGAAGGATTTTTATCAGCGCTACTATCGTCCCGGAAATGCGCTGTTGGTGATGGTCGGCGACTTCGCGCCGGAAAAAATGTTGGCGGAGATTGAAACGGCATTTGGCGCGTGGACCGGAGGACCGGCGGAAGGCGCGCCCGATCCCGCGCTGCCTGAACTGCAGAGCCGCCGCGTATATCTGGTGCATTTGCCGGGATCGGTGCAGACGCAGTTGTCGATCGGCAATCGCGCCATTACGCGCAAAGATCCGGACTGGCTGCGGCTGACGCTGGCCAATTCCATTTATGGCGGCGCATTCAATTCGCGGCTGGTGATGAATATCCGCGAAGAAAAAGGCTACACCTACAGCCCGCGCAGCGGAGCGCATCCGATGCGCCAGCACGGCTATTTCAGCATCGGAGCGGCGGTGCGCAACGATGTGGTGGCCGCGGCGCTCAAGGAAATTTTCTATGAGATTGACCGCATGCGCTCGACGCCCGTTGGCGAAGACGAACTGGACGACGCGCGCAGCTACCTGACCGGAGTATTCTCGCTGGGCCTGGCGACCCAGGACGGCCTTGCCGGGCAATTGGCCACAGCAACGCTCGAGAAGTTGCCGGACGACTATCTGGAGACGTACCGGGAGCGCGTTCTGAAGCTGACTTCCGCGGACGTGCTCGACGCCGCGCGAAAATATTTCGACTCTGAGCACGCGCAGATCGTAATCGTCGGCGACCGCGCGCAAATCGAAGCGCAAGCCGCGCAATTCGGCGCGCCGGAAGTGTACGACGCGCAAGGGAGCCGCATTCAGTAGGACAGGCTTCAGCCTGTCTTGTTTAGATTCAAGTGGTTCCCGGAATTCGAATTGGGTGGCGACTCTTTCGGAACCCGACAGGCTGAAGCCTGTCCCACTAAAAACATGCGACACCGCATCACCGCCGGCGCTCTGACACTCGCTTTCGCGCTGTTGGTCCTCGGCCTGGTTGCCCAAGCAAAAAAACAGCCTCCCTCGAAACCGATCGACCTCAACGTTGCGAATGTAAAGGAACTTCAGGAACTGCCCGGCGTCGGCGCTGTCACCGCGCAACGCATCATCGACATGCGGGAAAAGAGCGGCCGCTTCAAACGTGTCGAGGACTTGCTGTCGATCCGCGGCATCAGTCCGAGAAAACTGGACGCCATGCGGCCTTATATCAAGGTTTCCGGCCCACCGGCCGTGCCTGCCGTGAAGAAAAACAACCCGCCCGCGAAAAATCCTTAGTGCGATTCGGTGGCACAGACTTCAGTCTGTGGATTTTCATTTGATCTTGGCAGGGAGTGAAGTCCGGGCGCACCAATGGAAACGAGTCCGGGCGGACTGATGGAACCCGACAGACTGAAGTCTGTCCCACTTATAGGATTTGATGCGTGCGTTTTTTCGCGGAGGCGGTTCGCAGCGGAACTTGTTCGGCGATGGTGAGGCCGTAACCTTCGAGGGCCACCACTTTTTTCGGATGGTTGGTCAGAACGCGCAAGCTTTTCAATCCCAGGTCGATCAGAATCTGCGCGCCGATTCCGCTTTCATGCTGCAAGAGGCGCTGCCGCGCGACGTCCATGTCCAGTTGGCCACGGGAGTGGTACACGATTCGCGGGAGCGCGCCCGGAGCGGGCGATGCGGCGTCGATGCCGAAGCCACGCCCGGTATGGTGCAGGTAGACGAACACGCCGCGATTCTCTTCGACGATGGCTTCCAGCGAGCGCTCGATAATCTCGTGGCAATCGCATTCCGTGGAGGCAAAGACGTCTCCGGTGAGGCAGTGCGAATGCACGCGCACCAGCGGCGGGGCGCCCGCCAGGTCTCCGCGCACCAGGGCGATGTGCTGCTCGCGGTCCACATCCGACGAGTAGACGATCATGCGGAAATCGCCATAGCGCGTGGGCAGAGCGGTTTCCGCGGCGCGGCGGACGTAGCGCTCATTGCGCATGCGGTAGCGAATTAATTCCGCGACGGTCAGCAGTTTCAATCCGTGGGCGCGGCAAAAGTCAGCGAGCTGCGGCAGGCGCGCCATGGTGCCGTCGTCATTCATGATTTCGCAGATCACGCCGGCGGGAGTCATTCCGGCGATGCGCGCGAGGTCCACCGAAGCTTCAGTCTGCCCGGCGCGCACCAACACGCCGCCATTGCGCGCGCGCAGCGGAAACACGTGGCCAGGACGCGCGAGATCGGCGGGCCGCGTGGCCGCGTCGATGGCGGTCAGGATGGTGATGGCGCGATCCGCGGTACTGATTCCGGTGGTGGTGCCGCGGCGCGCGTCGATCGATTCGGTGAACGCGGTGCCGTAGTTCGAGGTGTTCACGGGGCTCATCAGCGGCAGCCCCAGTTCGTCGCAGCGGTCTTCCGTCAGCGCCAGGCAAATCAGGCCGCGGCCGTTTTTGGCCATGAAGTTCACGGCCTCGGGAGTGATCTTCTCCGCCGCCATGGTGAGGTCGCCCTCATTCTCGCGGTCTTCGTCATCCACCAGCACGATCTGCCGGCCCTGGCGGATTTCTTCCAGGGCTTCTTCTACGGTGGCAAACGGGATGGGTTCGGCGGACATGGCGCGGCGGCGGCTCCTGGATTGTGGTGTGTGAATTCGCGTTGCTGATATGACTATACCGAACCCTCTAACGTCCGGCAAGAAACAGTAGGACAGGCTTCAGCCTGTCTGGTTTAGACCATGGTAGGCCACAAATCTAAACCAGACAGGCTGAAGCCTGTCCTACGTAACTCCTACGCCGAGGCGGAACGCCCGCCGACGGGGGCGCGATAGCCGGATGCGGCGGCCTTGCGCAGCGCTTCCACGCCTTCTGCCGCTTCCAGCAGCGGCGTGGTTTTGATCGACCTCACCGCGCCCCCTGCGGCCGCAGCCATCGCCAGCGCGGCGATGCTCACGTTGTCCGGAAATTCGGAAATCAGCACCACGTCGTAGTCGCCGAACGCGTAATAGGCGTTGACGATGCGGCCGCCGAGCTTATCGACTACCGGGCGCAGCGCTTCCAGGCGGTTCTGGGGATTGGAAACCAGCGCTTGCCAGCCGTCCTCGCTGTAAGCGACCTGGCTCAGGAAAAGGGGCATGGGATCCTCCTTAAATCGTTAGATTTTTGGGGAACCGGCAGACGGAACTCTTGCGAGTTGCGCCGCTTGAAAGGGGCCTGCAAATTCCACGCGAGACGTTCCCAGCGTATACACCCCGCCCGGTCAGCCCGCAAGCGGTTTTTCGCCGGCCCGGCTGACGCGGATCTCCCGTTTGTTCTGCCGGTCCCGTCAGTTTTCGGGCGCGGTGATCAGGCGCTTTGCGTGAACATATTCTTCTCGTCCGCGGACGGGCCGTACATTCCGGGAATCTCAACGTTGTTCAGGCGCAAGTAGACGCCGAGCTGCGCGCGGTGATGAATCAGGTGGTTCATGGCCATAGCGCGCAGCACGGCGGCTCGCGGCATGGAGAAGATCTGCTGCCCCTTGAAGCTCAGCGTCCACATTTTCGCGAGGTCTTCGTCGGTGGCATTGGAGAGCAGTTCTCGCGCTTCCGCGACGTATTTGTCGAAGGCCGCGAGCATCTCCGCGCGTGTGGCCGGCGCGAACGGCTTTTCATTCCCGGTAAAATCCATGCGCTCGAATTTCAGCGTGCCGGTCACGTAGGACGGAATCTCAGCGGTGTGCGCCGCCAGGCGGCCGAGGCTCATCGATTTGTCGTGCGGCTTGTAGTCAAACTTTCCATCGGGGACTCGTTCCAGCATTTTGCGGGTGTTGGCCATCTCCTGATCGAATTCAGGCAAAAGCGTCTGAGCAATTGACATGGTGTTCTTCTCCTCACGGTTTGAAGTGCGGGGCGCCAGGAGCATACCACCGTACGAAAGGCGAATACAAGGCGAAAGTTATAGAAGCTGGCTTTCACTGCCGGCTTCTTTCCATTTGACTCGGCAGGCTGGGAAGCATTTTGATACGGCTCAGAGACGGCCTGCGCATGCGCCGAATTCAGTTCATCGAGATTCACGAGCAGCCCTGGCTCCCGCGGTTTCTCCGCGACGAAGTTACGGATGCACTGCAATATGGAGTCGCTTTCCTCAACGCCTACGCGCCGGTCTGGCCGCTGTTGCAATGCGCGCTGGATTCCGCCGGTTGCCGGTCGATTGTCGACCTGTGTTCTGGCGGAGGCGGACCGTGGTTGAATCTCCATGAAAGCTTCCATAGAAACGCCGCCGCAACGCCGATTTGCCTCTCCGATAAATTCCCAAACCTCGCGGGTTTTCAGAACGCGAGGAACACCGGCGGCAATCACATCACGTTTCGCACGGACTCCATTGATGCGATGAGAGTTCCGTGCGAACTGACCGGATTTCGGACGGTGTTCTCGTCCTACCATCACTTTGCGCCGGACCAGGCGCGCGCGGTGCTCCAGGATGCGGTGGATGCGGGAGAAGGGATCGGAATCTTTGAAGTCACGCGGCGGGCGCCGTGGGCGCTGGCGCTGATGCTTCCGTGGTCGCTTTTGGTGTTTGTAACCACTGCGTGGATGCGGCCATTCCGATGGTCACGATTATTTTGGACATATCTCGTTCCGGCGGTGCCGTTTGTAATTCTGTTCGACGGAGTGGTTTCGTGTCTGCGAACCTACCAGCCGGAGGAATTGCGCGAGATCATCGCGAAATTGCAGGGGCGCGAGTACCGATGGCAGGTGGGAGAAAGTTCCGGAGGAGTGCCGAGGATGCCGATCACGTACGCCATTGGCTACCCGGCGGCGAGGAATAAATGAAGGATCAAAAAAAAGTCGTGAGAATCATCGGGCGTTGCATGGTTATTCTAGCGCTGGCTGTCATCGCGCTCGCTCCGCCGGCGCGCGCGCAGGACTCGCGAACGATTTACCTGATCCGGCATGCCGACAAAGTCTCCGACGATACCGACGCTCCGCTGAACGAGGCGGGGCAAGCGCGCGCGAAATGCCTTGCCAATACTCTGAGAGATGCGCAGATTCAGCAAATCATTACTTCTGAGTTGCAGCGCACCAGGCAGACCGCCGCGCCGCTGGCTGCAATTCTTCATTTGAAACCGGTGGCCATCCCGATTGCCAGACCGCAGGATGTGGTCGCCGCGGTTCGCTCCAGCAAAGCGCGAAGCGTTCTGGTCGTGTGGCACGACCAAACGCTTCCGCAAATCCTGCGAGCCCTGGGCGCGCCGGAAATCATTCCGATCGCACACACCGAGTACGACCGTTTCTTTGTGCTGACCCTGAGCGGCAAAGGAAATGAATCGAAGGCGGGATTTGCGGCGTTGCGCTATTGTGATTGTGCGCCGTGAATGTGTGCACAAGTTCGGCAGGCTACGGAAAAACCAAAAACTCAAAAACGATGTCATTCTGAGCGAAGCGAAGAATCTCTCCTGGTTCTTTGCCTCTACTTGAATCGAAGAGAGATTCTTCGCTTCGCTCAGAATGACAAAACGACGCATTCTTTTCGCGGAATCATAAGCCTGTGGGTTTTGTTTCTTGCAAGAAGCGGCGCCGCCGGCGAGCGCGCGCTATTTTTTCAGGAACGTCCCTTTTTCCAGTTCCTGATACGCTTGCTGCAACTGCGCCTGCGTGTTCATCACGATCGGGCCGTACCAGGCCACCGGTTCTTCCAGCGGTTTTCCGGAAACCAGCAGGAAGCGGACGCCTTCATCCCCGGCTTGCACTTCCACTTCATCGCCACGATCGAAAAGGACCAGGGAACGATTTTCCGCGGCGGAAGGAGGCGCGGTGTCCGCCCAACCGACGGGTTCCGTGGGAACCGCGAGAGGATCTGAGGCGTTGCAGAATTTGGCCGAGCCTGCGAAGACGTACGCAAACGCGTGCCGGGTAGTCTCCACCGGCAGGGTGCGTCGCTGGCCGGGAGGCACCGACACGTCGAGATAAATCGGGTCAGCCGCGACGCCGTCAACCGGACCCTTCTTTCCCCAGAAACTTCCGCACACCAGGCGAACGTGTGTGCCATCGTCGTCGGTAATGGCGGGAATGTCCTTGGCTTCCACTCCCTGGTAGCGCGGCGGCGTCATCTTCAGGGAACTCGGAAGATTGGCCCACAGCTGGAACCCGTGCATGCGTCCGGCCGAATCGCCTTTGGGCATTTCCTGATGAATAATTCCGCTGCCGGCGGTCATCCACTGGACGTCGCCGGGAGCGATGGAGCCGTGATTGCCCATGCTGTCGCCGTGATCGACGGTGCCGGCCAGGACGTAGGTGATGGTTTCGATGCCACGATGCGGATGCCACGGAAATCCCGCGGCATAATCTTCCGGCACATCGTTGCGGAAATCATCGAGCAGCAGAAACGGATCGAAGTCGGACGTGTTGCCGAATCCGAAGGCGCGGCGCAAATGGACGCCGGCGCCATCGCGAGTCGGTTTGGAACGGATCAGGCGCTTGACCGGGCGGATGGACATAGGAATGAACTCCCTGCACGAGGGAGTTTACTCTAATGTCCGTTAACGTGCCAACCGTCCGCTGTATGCAAGACTGGGCCGTGCGAAGCTAGCGGTTGTGCCGCCCAATCTGAAACAATCCGCGCCGGTAGAGGTGTCATTTCCGTTTTACCTTCCCTGATAACTTTTGTAAAATATCCGCCAGCGTTACAAACGATACGGCCGGATCCCTGCATCGATTCGAGTCGTTCGTCGGAGGAGCCCAGCCGCTCCGCGTTAAATCAAAATCAACACTCGTCATCGAAGGAATTGTTAGCGCCGCGAGTGACAGGAAACCTGAAGCGAACTTACAGCCGTACGAAGGGATTCGGATGAATACCGTCTTCAGCTGGATGATCGGTCTTATCACCCTGCCTGTTGCGCACGTGTTGCTCATCGTCAATTGCGCCCTGGCGTGTGCTGCGCTTCCGCCAAACGCTCAGGCCGCGATGCGCCTTGCCACTCCCGAATTCGTCAACGCTGAACACGGACCGGCGCGGAACCTCCGCACTCCTTCTGTGTCCGCGACTCTTTTTCAGGGGACTTCGGTCGCGATGACGGCAGGGGGCGAAGCGACACAACTCATTGCGCAGGATCGATCGGTGGATTCCGGCCGCGATAGCCACGATGGGATGGACATGTCGATGCCCATGCCGATGGACGGGATGCCCATGGATGCCGCGGAACACGCTCGAATGATGCTGGCCGACCGCCAGGGAAGCGAATTTAATCATCACCTGGCCGGATTCTTTGTCGTTTTCGCGGGCGTATTCTTCCTAGCGGCAAGTGTCCGGCCGGGACAACCCGCGTTTCTACGCTACGCGTGGCCACTGTGTTTTCTGCTTTGCGGAGTGTTCCTGCTGGCATACAGCGATAAGGAACTCTGGCCGTTCGGCCCGCAAAGCTGGTGGTACGGCCTCGGGCATGACCGCGAGGTGCTGCAGCACAAATTGTTTGCGGTCATTCTGCTTGCTCTCGGCGTCATCGAACTGCAACGCGCTCGCGGCGTGCTCCGGGCGGCGTGGTCGGGATGGGTGTTTCCGATTCTTGCCTGCCTCGGTTCGGTACTGCTGCTCTTCCACGAGCACGGCAGCGGAATGAGCGGTCCCAACCACATGGCGGTGATGAGCCACATTCAAACGCAGCACCAAAGCTTTTCCGCCGCCGGGTTCTGCATCGGATTGTCGAAGGGGCTGTCAGAGGCATCGCCGCGACGGCAGGCGATTTTCTCGGCGCTTTCCTCGCTGCTCATCATCGTGCTTGGCGTGCTGCTGATCCGCTACACCGAGTGACTCGGGTTTGCCTGATGTAGCGCCCGCCTTCAGGCGGGCATCCTCGGTACGCCACAATGCCCGCCTGAAGGCGGGCGCTACAAAATTTCCCTTCGCCACCCGGCGTCTTATCTTGAGGTGAGGTCCGCCGGCGGATTGATGTTCCGGTTTTTCAGCCATTCCAGGCCGATGTTCTGATTGTTCTTGTTGCGCGGCAAGGTATCGAGATCGGGCATGAAAATCTGCAATCCCGCTTGTGGGGTCATCCGCGTATATCCGTTCACCAGCTGTTCCTGATAATTCGTCAAGTCCAGATCAAACCATGCGTCGTCCGACAGATCCACCATGATCAAATCGACGTGGCGCATGGTCAGCTTTCCAAAGTCGATGGTGCCGCCGTCCAGTTGCAGGTAATTCCGCCACTGCTGCACGCGGGTCAGGTCTTCCCGAGCATCTCCATAGATTTCCTCGACATCCGGATTCACGATGCGCACGCTGGTCAATTCTCCGCGGATGTGCGGAGGAGGCAGCAGCTTCTGCGTGTCCAGGAAAATGTCGTTGCCGGACACCTCGATGCCGGGAATGTTTCCGGGATGAAAAAGATTGGCCACCTCGACGTGGAATCCGCCGAGAAGGCCCTTGAGGGGGATCTTCAAAACGTTGAGCTTGGTCACGTGGATTTGCACGCGATTGCCGGGCGCGACGCCGATCGTGGCGGTCAGCTCCACGGGCAGTGGAATGATTTTGTGCAGCGTGCCGCGAAGCTTGATGGTATCGCCGTCACCGGTCAGCGTGATTCCGCGAAACGGCGCGCCCGCGACGGCCTCGTTCAGAAAATTGGCCAGGTCGCCGACGTTGGTGTGCACCACCCCGGTCTTGACATCCAGGACGAACGAGTCGGGGTCGTCAAAAGAGGGATTGACGTTGCGCGAGGTGCGCACCATCAGCCCGCGCAGCCAGCGCACATAAATCCGGAAACCGGATGAGCCTTTGCGCAGTTTCAGATTGTGCGCGTAGACGTTGGTGGGGCCAACGTCGGAGGAGTTCGATGACTTCGGAACGATCGGCGATTCATTTCCCGCATCGACGATCACCGCAGATTCGGACGGCGCCGAAGACTCTGTGGCGGTAGAGGCGCGCTTCACAGACCGGAAATGCCAAAGCAGCAGCACGCTCGCTGCCGCAACGACGGCTAATCCTCCGATGATCAGCCTGCGCGATCCCATCACAACACAATACTAGAGTCTCGGCGCCCCGGCGAACATCCAACGTTCACCTGAGATGATCCCTTTGTTCCGGCGCTGCCCGCCATCGCCCGCACGAAAATGATTCACAAGCGAGGAGCGCCTCAATGTGCTAGAGTCACGTAAAGTGACAAAAAAGCTGAGTATGTAGAGAGGCCCCGGGTGCCGCACCCTTGCTGTTCTCAAGGGTGCGGGTTTCCGCCAGTCAAGCGCAATCCCCTGGAGCGCCGCTACGGCCAAGGCAACTTCCACTTCATCACATTCAGTTGCATCCATCGTCGACCGTACCTCTCCGCACCGGAAGCCCGCGGCTGCTTCGTGCGAATTCTCGACGAAGTCCGCACCAGGTACCAGTTCCGCCTGATCGGCTACGTAGTCATGCCGGAACACGTCCACTTGCTCATAAGCGAACCTCGAAAGGGCAATCCGTCAAAAGCAATTCAGGTCCTCAAACAGCGCGCCTCCGCGTCGCTGCCTTTCAGAGGAGGGAATTGCGAGGATACTGAGGGCCACTTCTGGTACAGACGCTTTTATGATTTCAATGTGTACGACGGCATGAAAATGTCTGAGAAGCTGAACTACATGCACCTAAACCCAATCAAGCGTGACCTCGTTGTTCATCCGAGGGATTGGCCGTGGAGTAGTTGGTCGCATTATGCTGGGGATGGCCCGGTTCTCATCGCAATCGATCGCTGGGACGAACCGGCTAGCAGGGACGAAAACCCGCACCCTTGAAAACCGCAAGGGTGCGGCACCCGGGCACGTTCGCGATTACGATAGTCGTCAATCGTGGAAGGGGACACTGCATCGCAGGAAAATCGGTTCTATGAGGTGAAATCCACCTGGCCCTTCCCGATCTTGTACATGCCGCCCATGCCGGGTGCCGCACCCTTGTGGGTTTCTAGGGTGCGGGTTTAGATGTCGCGTACCGATGGTTGCTCTCGATGATCTAAACCCGCACCCTTCACCGAATGCGTGAAGGGTGCGGCACCCCCGCGTACTGGCGATCGAGGCCGCGTAAATAAAAAAAGGGCCCGCTCGCGCGGGCCCCGGGTTCTGCGTGTTTATTCTGCGATCTAGTACATGCCGCCCATGCCGCCGCCTGGGCCGCCGTGGCCTCCGGCTCCGGCTGCTGCGGCTTGCTTGTCGTCTTCCTTGATGTCGGCCACCAGGGCTTCGGTGGTTAGCATCAGGCCGGCGATGGACGCCGCGTTCTGCAGAGCGAGGCGGGTGACTTTGGCCGGGTCGATTACGCCCATCTTGACCATGTCGCCGAACTCGCCGCTGTCCGCGTTGTATCCGTAGTTGTCGTCCTTGCTCTCTCGAACCTTGCCGACGATCACGGCGCCTTCTTCGCCCGCGTTCAGGGCGATTTGCCGCATGGGCTCTTCGAGAGCGCGCTTGACGATATTCACGCCGATGGCTTCCTCGTCGTTCAGCTTCAGCTTGTCGAGCGCCGCGAGGCAGCGGATCAGGGCTACACCGCCGCCCGGAACGATGCCTTCTTCGACGGCTGCGCGGGTGGCGTGCATGGCGTCTTCAACGCGAGCCTTCTTTTCCTTCAGCTCGGTTTCAGTTGCCGCGCCCACCTTGATTACCGCTACGCCGCCGACCAACTTGGCGAGGCGCTCCTGCAGCTTTTCCTTGTCGTAGTCCGAGGTGGTTTCCTCGACCTGCGCGCGGATCTGCCGGACGCGTCCTTCGATTTCGCTGGACTTGCCAGCGCCCTCGACGATGGTGCAGTTGTCCTTGTCGATGGTGACTTTCTTGGCCTTGCCGAGATCTTCCATCTTCACGTTCTCGAGCTTGATGCCGAGATCCTCGGTTACAGCCTTGCCGCCGGTCAGCGTCGCGATGTCCTCGAGCATGGCCTTGCGGCGATCGCCGAAGCCGGGCGCCTTGACTGCGGCGCACTGCAGTGTGCCGCGCAGCTTGTTCACCACCAGGGTCGCCAGGGCTTCGCCCTCAACGTCCTCGGCAATGATCAGGAGAGGTTTCCCCAGCTTGGCAATCTGTTCGAGCAGGGGAAGCAGGTCCTTCATCGAGCTGATTTTCTTTTCGTGGATCAGGATGCGAACGTCCTCGAGCACGCACTCCATGCGCTCGGGGTCGGTGACGAAGTACGGGGAGAGATAGCCGCGGTCGAACTGCATACCTTCGACCACTTCCAGCGTCGTTTCCATCGTGCGGGATTCCTCGACGGTGATGACGCCGTCC
>DATGJQ010000077.1:0-36760 GCA_035295105.1 Candidatus Acidiferrales bacterium
GCCTCGATGTGGTGCTTGACCGGCCAGCTTACAACCTGATGATTCACACCTCGCCCATCGGCGAGGAAACCAGCGAGCATTACCACTGGCATATCGAGGTGATTCCCAAGCTCACCAAAGTGGCCGGCTTCGAGTGGGGGACGGGATTCTATATTTGCCCCACGCCGCCCGAGGAATCCGCGCGCTTCATCCGCGAAGCGCAAGTCATGCCCATGGCATCCCGATAATTCGGCGGCCGACCGCGCAACCCCTGACAACTAGATGCCAGTTTCGCTATACTTCATAGTTTCGGCGCGGTACCCAAGAGGCCTAAGGGAGAGGTCTGCAAAACCTCCATTCGTCGGTTCAAATCCGACCCGCGCCTCCAAGATTTGTCTCTCCGAATGCGATCGATTCTCCCGCCCTCTTTGAACACTCCACGAATTCTTCGCTAAAGCTTTGCCCAAGCCGGAACGATGTTCTTTCTGTATGGATTGCGTTTGCCCGAGCCCGGTTTTCGCGCCGCGCGAATAGCGGGCAGCAGCATTTGTTCCCACAGGAGCCATCTGAATGGCCAAAGTGATCCTAGCCGGCGGACCGAGCTTCGCGCTCTTCAATCCTTCGCTGCATGTTTCGCTAGGATTGCTGTACCTGGGCGCGGCGCTGCGCAAGGCCGGACACGACGTGAAGATTGTGGACTGCCACCAATTCTGCTCGGTGAGCGAGTCCACCGGAAAGTTGGTGGTGCGGAAAGAGAAGCTGGAGGCTTGCGACGTTCTGGGCGTTTCGTGCGTCACTCCGAACGCAGAGTTCGGCGGGCAGTTGGCGGCCGCGTGGCCGGCGAAGGTGAAAGTGGCGGGCGGGCCGCACGTCACCTACATCATGGAAGGGCCCCACGCGAAGTTCAAACATCACGACTACTTTCGCGGCTTCGACTACGTGATGTCCGGCGAATGCGAAGAAACTTTCGTGCAGTTCTGCGATTATTTTTCCAAGGGCATGCTCAGTTTTCCGATTCCAGGCCTCGGGCGGTTCCGCGAGGACGGCAGCATCGCGTGGACTCCGTCCGGGCCGCTGCCGGACGTCACCCGGATGCCTCTGCCCGCGTATGACTTGTGGGAAGGAAACTATTCCAAAGGCGCGCTGGCGGTCCAGTCCGTCTCCGGAAAATCGGTGGATGCCGCGGAGCGCACCACGGGATCGTTGTTCACGGCGAGGGGCTGCCCGTACGGCTGCTATTTCTGCGCCGACGCCCGCACGAAAATGCGCGAAGAAACCCTGGAGCAGATTGAAGCCGAAGTGAAAGCCCTCGCCGAAATGGGCGTGACCGCCCTGCGCGTGTGGGACGACACCATCACCATCAAGGAAAAACGATGCCGGGAGATGGCCGATATTTTTCACAATTACGGCATGCTGTGGCGCGGCTGGTCGAGAGTAAACCTGATGAATCCCGGTTTATTCGGATATTTGTCGGCGCGCGGCTGCACCGAAATGGGTTTTGGCGTGGAGCATGGCTCGCCGCGGATGCTCAAGGCCATGAACAAGGGCACCACGCCCGAGGCCAACGAAAAGGGCATCAAGATCTGCCAGGATTCAGGAATCGTCGCGCGCGCCTACTTGCTTCTCGGATTCCCGGGAGAAACCTGGGAATCGATCGAAGAAATGCGCCTCTGGCTCGACCGCACCCGGCCCGACGCCGCAAGCCTGCACATGTTTCAGCCATACCCCGGTTCGCAGGTGTGGAGCGCTCCGGAACGTTTTGAAATCCAGTTGCCGCAAAACGCGTTCTCGCAGATGTGGGAGCTGAACGACGACGATCCCAAGACGCTGGTGCTGGATCTTCCCACCATGAGCAAGGCGGAACTCTTTCAGGCGCGCACGGAATTGCATGACTGGATCGTGGAGAATATTTCCCTGCGGCTAGCCAACCGATAATCTCAAATCTCAAATCTCAAATCTCAAATCTCAAATCTCAAATCTCAAATCTCAAATCTCGTCCTCCTCCCAGGAGCCGGAAAACCGGCTGAACGCAAAGATTTCGACGGCGGCCGGTCAGGAATAGCGAATCTTCAGAATCAGAATGATCAGCGCGAACACCAGCGTCACGGAGTTGGCGTACAGCACGGGCCGGTTGTTGAGCAGCACGCCATACGTGGCCCACAGGGCCGTGCCCAGGGTGAATACGCTTTGCGTGATGAGCGAGATGCCCTCGGTCCTTTTCTCGCGGATAATTTTTATCGATTGCGGCAGCCAGCAAAGCGTCGTGCAGGCGGCCGCCGTGCCTCCAACGATCTCGAACCATGCAGCCATGAGTTGCACTCCCGTCGACAACGTTATGGATCCAGCTCGCCACCGGAAAGCGACGGCGCATCTGGATACTAGCGCAGCAGCGGGAGGCGCGCGCCCACATCCGGCGCAGCGATTTCCGATTCGGCAAAACCGAGTTGGGCGAATCGTACTCTCACCCGGCGGTTCATGGAGTTTCGCAATGGAACGGTGAAAACATGCCCGATAGTCAAATCGGGGCGCGCAGAACCAAACTGGAACCGGGGCCCCGGAAGAAACCGTACCGGGCGCGAGCCTGCCTCTCAATTCATTGCATATGAATGGCTTGTGTGCTGGCGACAGGAGGTATTTGGCCAAAGCAGTGCAATGCCATGAAGGGGGTCTGCGCCGCGGATTTCGATTAGCGGGTGTTGAGCCACTCCTTCAACGAAGATGCAATCCATCGGGAAGGCAAACAGAGTCGCGAGTGGAGTTCCTTGGCCCGTCCGCTCGCAGCGGCTCCGACGAGGCGGCGGGCCGCGAGTCGCGTGCCTCGTCACGCTGTTGGTGAGTTTCTGTCTTGCTGTTGCGGGACCCACCGGTTTGGCAGCCCAGGCGCCCACGGAATTTCAAGTCAAGGCGGCCTACCTGTTTAACTTCCTTAAATTTGTGGAATGGCCGGAAGATGGCGGGTCGGATCCTCATGGCAAGTGGGTGATCGGTTTTATCGGAGAGAGCCCCATCGACGGAGAGCTGGCGCATCTGGCGGAGGGCAAGAACGTGCTGGGGCACGAGCTGCTGGTAAAGAAATTCCAGGCCGCCGACAATCTGCGCGCCTGCAACATCCTGTTCATCACGGATTCGGAAAAGAGGCGGGTACCCGCCATTCTGGTCGCGCTGCGTGGATCGAGCGTCCTGACCGTGGCGGACATGGACAATTTCGTCGGTTCCGGCGGAATGGTCCAATTCGTTGTCGAGGATGCGCGGGTGCGGGTGGCCATTGACGTTGGGGCCACCGGCCGCGCGCATTTGAAAGTCAGTTCCAAGCTGCTGGCGTTGGCGCAAATCGTTTCCGGATCGGAGCGCGCGACGAATAACTAGGATGAATTGGACACGCAAACTTTCGCTGCGTCGCAAGCTCATGCTGGTCATGATGATCAACACGGTGGTGGCGCTGTGCGCGGCCAGCATCGGCTTCGCGGAATATGGCGTGTACCGGTTCAAGAAATTGCGCCTCGAGGATTTGAATGCCCTCGCCAACATCCTCGGAACGAACAGCACTGCTCCTCTGGCGTTCAAGGATCCCAACGCCGCGCGCGACAACCTCCACGCGCTGGCGGCCAAGCCGCACATTCTCTCGGCGGTCATCTACGACCGCGAGGGAAATCCTTTTGCGGTATATCACCGCGACGGATCGACGGAGAATTATTCCGCCCCGCCGGTGGAACCCGACTCCAGCAGGTTTACCTCCAACCGCGTCTTGATTTTTCAGTCGATTGTTTTTCTAGGGGATCGCGTGGGGACCGTATTCCTCGAAGCGGACACGATTGAATACAAGCAGTTGCTGGTCGGGTACTTGCTTTTCTTTGCACTGGTCATTGCCGGCGTGTCGCTCGGCGCCTTCGCCATGGCCGGCCGCCTGCAGCGCCCCATCTCCCATCCGATTCTGGAGTTGGCCTGGACCACCAAGCTGGTTACCGGCGGCCGCGACTATTCGATTCGCGCAGGCAAACATTCCGACGACGAAGTCGGCGTGCTGATCGACGGCTTCAATCAGATGTTGGAGCAGATCCAGAACCGCGACACCGAACTGCGGATCGCCCGGGAGGACTTGGAGCGGCGCGTGGACGAGCGCACCCTCGAACTGGAGCAGGAAGTCGCCGACCGCCAGCGCGCGCAGGAGGCATTGCACGAAAGCGAGGGGCGAATTCGGCTGCTCCTGGACTCCACGGCCGAAGCCATTTTCGGAACCGATCACCAGGGGCAGTGCACTTTTTGCAATCCCGCGGCGCTGCGAGTGCTCGGATATGCGAGGGTAGAGGATCTGCTGGGGAAGTGTATTCATGACGCGATCCATTACGCCCACCCGGACGGCACGTTGTTTCCCAGGGCGGAGTGCGAAATCGCCCTCGCGCTAGAGCGAGGCGAGGGATCGCATTCGGATCAAGACAGCTTTTGGCGGTCGGACGGAACGATGTTTCCGGTGGAGTACTGGGCGTATCCCATTAGAAAGGAAGGCGAGTCCGTAGGTTCGGTGGTCACGTTTATTGACATCACGGAGCGCAAGCGGGCCGAGGCCGCGGTGCTGGAAGCCAAGGAAGCGGCGGAAGCGGGCAGCCGCGCTAAAAGTGAGTTCCTGGCGAACATGAGCCACGAAATCCGCACTCCGATGAACGGCATCATCGGGATGACCGAACTTGCGCTGGACACGGCTCTCACCCCCATGCAGCGGGACTATCTCGGCCTGGTGAAAACTTCCGCGGATAGTTTGCTGCACATCATCAATGACATTCTGGATTTTTCTAAAATTGAGGCGGGCAAGCTGGAGCTGGAAGAAACTGAATTTCAGATCCGCGATCTGTTCCGTGACACTCTGAAAACGCTGGCGCAGCGGGCCGACTCCAAGCCGCTGGAGCTTTGCGCGCGGGTTTCGCCGAAAGTTCCGATGTACCTGATCGGAGATCCCACGCGGTTGCGACAGATCATCGTAAATCTGGTGGGCAACGCCATTAAGTTCACCGAGCAGGGAACGATCGTCGTCGATGCGGAACTCGAAGCCATCGCCGGAGACCAGGTCCGAGTGCGTGTTTCCGTGTCGGATACCGGCATCGGAATCCCTCCCGAAAAACATCATCTGATTTTTGAATCGTTTGCCCAGGCGGACGGGTCCACAACGCGCCGGTTCGGCGGAACAGGGCTCGGCCTCACCATCTCCCGCCAGTTGGTGGAGCTGATGGGCGGCCGTATGTCGGTGGAAAGCGAAGTCGGCAAGGGAAGCACGTTTCATTTTACCTGCAACCTGCGGATGGGAACCGCGCCTCCTTCGGATGAGGAGCGGATCGCCGGACACGCGCTTCCGGGGCTGAGCGTTCTTGTCGTGGACAACAATCCGGTCAATCGCGAGATTTTTTCAGAGATGCTGACCAACTGGCGCATGAATCCGGTCGAGGCGGACGGCGGAGCAGCGGCACTCGAGGAAATGGAAGCCGCGCGGCGAGCTGGAAAACCGTTTCCGATCGTCCTGCTGGACGCGTTGATGCCGGGACTCGACGGATTTCAGGTTCTGCAGCGCATTCAGGCGGATCCCGTTCTCGCCGGAGCGGTTATCGTGTTGCTTTCCGCGAATCGCTACCTGGCGGACACCGAGCGTTGCCGCGAATTGGGTGTGAAGCAGTGCCTCACCAAGCCGGTCGGACAATCCGAACTTCTCGATGCCATCCTCGGCGCCCTCGGGCTGGTCGCTGCCGAACGCCAGTTAGTCGAATCCGCCAATCCCGCTGAGCCAGCATCGCCCCGCCGGTCCTTGAACATTCTGCTGGCGGAAGACAACCCCGTGAATCAGAAGCTGGCGACCAGGCTGCTGGAAAAGGCCGGATGCCGGGTCACCGTGGCGGCCACCGGCCACGAAGCGCTGCACGCCTGGGAGAGTTCCGGCGTGCCCGGATTTGACGTCGTGCTGATGGACATCCAGATGCCGAACATGGACGGCATGGAAGCCACCCGGGCGATTCGCGACGCGGAAAAAAAATCCGGAGGGCACGTTCCCATCGTGGCGATGACCGCGCACGCCATGCGCGGGGACCGTGAAAAATGCCTGCGCGGCGGAATGGATGGCTATGTTTCCAAGCCGATCAACCCCGCTGTTCTATTCGCCGAAATCGAACGAAGCGTAGGCGCTTCACCGGATCTGAGAAGCTCTGCGCCGCAGAAAGGACTGGACTCTCCAGAGCCGATCGACCGCGCTTCGCTGCTGGAGCGCGTGGAAGGCGATCGCGGGCTGCTCGCCGAAATGATCCAGCTCTTTGAGGAAGACGCGCCGAAATTGCTGGCGGCGATGCACGAGGCGCTCGAGCGCGGCGACATGGCCGTGCTGGAGCGCTCGGCGCACTCTCTGAAGGGCGCTGCCGGCAACCTGTCCGCCAAGGGCACCGGGGCCGCAGCGCTCCGGCTGGAAACAGACGCCAAAAAAAACGACCCGAAATCCGCGGCCGCCAGCCTCGCGGAAGTCGAACGCTCACTCAAGCAGCTCCTACCCGGACTCGCCGCGGTCTTTCAGGAGGTCACGAAATGAGGATACTAATCGCTGATGATGAACCCGTATCGCGCAGGATGCTGCAGGCTCTGCTGGTCAAGTGGGGCTACGAGGTGAGCACGGCGGAAGACGGCGACGACGCCTGGCGGCACTTGCAGGTCGCGGAGGCCCCGCGGATGGCTCTGCTGGATTGGATGATGCCCGGACAGAACGGAGTGGACGTCTGCCGCGCTCTCCGAAAACTGCGGCCCGATCCGTACACCTACATTCTTCTGCTCACCGCCAAGGATGCCAAGGAGAGCGTGGTGGAAGGGCTCGAATCCGGCGCCGACGACTATCTCGTCAAGCCATTCAACCCGCAGGAACTCAAGGCGCGGATTCGCGTGGGCCAGCGTCTACTCGATCTCGAAGATAAACTCGTGCAGGCACGGGAGGCCATGCGCTTCAAGGCCATGCACGATGTTCTGACCGGAGTCTGGAACCGCGGAACGGTTCTGGAAGCGCTGGAACGCGAAGTCTGGCGCGCCCGGCGCGAAGGCAATTCGCTTGGGATTCTGATGGTGGATCTCGATCACTTCAAGTCCGTCAACGACACTTACGGACATCTGGCGGGCGACGCCGTTCTTCGCGAAGTTACCAGAAGAATGCATAGCGAAGTGCGGCCCTACGATGCCGTCGGCCGCTATGGCGGCGAGGAGTTTCTGATCCTGCTGCCCGGCTGTACTTCCGCGGAAACCCGACAAAAAGCGGAGCGGCTGCGCAATGTCATTCTTCAGATTCCCATCACCACTTCCGCGGGAGAACTGAACATCACCACCAGCATTGGCGGAGTGGCCACCGGCGACTGGCCGCAGGAGACTCCCAATCAGTTTTTGCAAATGGCGGATCTGGCTCTTTACCGCGCCAAGGAGGAAGGCCGCAACCGCACGGTCATTGCGGGAACAGCGGAGCATGACGAAACGCACCACGCGTCCCTCGAGCTCTCCTCCCACAGTTCGCGCAAGCCCTAGGAGGTAGCGCCCGCGTTCAGGCGGGCATCTGCGCGATACGAAAGTGCCCGCCTGAAGGGCGGGTGCTACTAAAAGCACTCGCTCGACCGGCTCAGGAATTGGATCGCGCCGCGAAGCTTTGCAGCGCTTCGCTCCCCACCACCTCCACCCGCTGCACCCCTCCCCAGCGAATGTGTTCCTGCTCGAAGCGGTTTTGAATCCGGCGGCGCAATTCGCGCGCGGCGTCATCTTGCCGGCCCGGTACGGTGCGAAGCTGCAGCCGCAACGTGGCGCCGGCAGGTCCCAGCGATTCGACTCCCAGCGCGCGCGGCCCGTCCACCAGCACCGGCGACCAGGAGCCATCCGCCCGAAGCTCTGCCGAGACACGTTCCAGCGCGGCCAAAGCGGTATCGGACGAGGTCTCCTGGGGGATGGAAATATCCACAAACACCTGGCCCCAGTCGCGGCTCAGGTTGGAAACCTGGGAGATTTCTCCGTTGGGAATCGTCACCACGGCTCCCTGAACGTCGCGAATCACCGTCCGGCGCAGCGTGAGGTGTTCCACGCGCCCAACGGTGGCGCCGACGCGCACAATTTCCCCGACCACGAACTGATCTTCGATGATGATGAAGAATCCGTTGATCAAATCGCGGACCAGATGTTGCCCGCCGAATCCCACCGCCAGGCTGGCCAGGCCCGCCGCCGCCGCGATCGGCGTGACGTTGAACCCAAATTCCGGCAAGGCCGTGAGCACCGCGCCCACTACGATCACCGCGGTTCCCGCGCTGTACAACAGTCCGGAAAGCGTTTTTACGTGCTGCTCGCGCATACGCGCGATGCGCCCAAGTCCCTCCGCTCCGGCGGCGGGAACCAGGCGGCGCGTCAGAGATCGCAGCAGCCGATTGAGGATCAGCGCGATCAGTAGAATTGCGGCTAAACGTACACCGTGCGCCGCCGCAATATCCGTCCATTTGAATACGTTTGGGTTCATAATATTGGAAAGCGATTATAGCATCCTGCCCAGTAGCTTGAAGTGGCGCATGCTTTAGCTTGCGGGTTTATGCATCACACAGTCCAAACCCGCAAGTCAAAGGATATGCCACTCTCGGGTCGCAGGAGCATCCGATGAAAACCGGGCGGCGATTCTTCCTTTCGGGCCTTCCGGGCGTCCTGACGGCGCTTGCCGCCGCGCAAGCTCTACTGGCCGATGAGCAAGGCCCGCCCATACAGCCCCGCGGCACTATGAACCAAATCCCGGATGCCAGCGGTTCGACTTCCCGTGAGAATTCTCCATTTCCCGTCAAGGCCAATCCGCGGGAGCAGCTCAAGCAAGAGCAAAAATCTCTGCGCCGCGACGTGGACCGCTTAATGCAGCTGGTCAAGGAACTGAAGGAAGAATCCGACAAAACCCCGGAAACAGACGTGTTGTCGCTGTCCCTCGTCAAAAAAGCCGAAGATATCGAAAAGCTGGCCCGCCAGATCAAGGATCGAATCCGCGAAAGTTAATTGCGAACGCATTCGCCGTTACCCGCTGGCGACATGGTGACGCTCGTCACCTCGACGCGTGATGCCGGTCATGGTTAGCTCCTGCACACTCCTCTATCTTGGCCTCGAATGAAGTCGGAAGCGCCATGAGCGCATGAACCGGTCTGGTGAATTGTAGATGTGCCGGTCTGGAACGCTGGGCGCATTCGGGGTGACGTGATGCAGGAACAACACACTCTGTTTCTTGACGCAGAAACTGTAAGCGAGCAGCGAAAGCACATGGTGCTCGCGCCCCCAGCCGTAGAGCCCCTGCACGAAGTATTCGCCGAAGCCATGTTGGAGGACACCTCCGCGCACCAGCGGCGCAGCCCGTTTGACTGGATCGCTTCCATCGGCGTCCACTTCGCCGTGTTGGCGGTGCTGCTGGTTCTGCCGCTTTACTTCACAGCGGGACTCGATTCGCACCGGCTCAACCTGACGTTTCTCGCTCCGCCGGCGATGCCGGCAGGTCCGCCTCCTCCCCCGATGATTTCTTCCGCCGTGCAGCATCCGCCACGAGTTCCCGTCGCGCGGATGTTCAATGCTGGAAAGCTCACGGCGCCGTCCTTCATCCCGAAAGCCGTGGTGGTTACGCCCGGCGAGGCCGCCGCGCCGCCGGATGACGCATTCGCCGGGGTTCCCGGCGGAGTACCCGGGGGACAGGTCGGCGGTGTGCTCGGCGGCATTCTGGGCGGGCTGCCAAAGGGAGCGCCGCCCGCGGCGCCGGTGGCCGCTCCATCCGGACCGAAAGAGCCCGTGCGCGTGGGCGGCCTGGTAAAACAGCCGAAGCTGCTCTTCGCGCCCGATGCCGACTATCCGACCCTAGCCCGGCAGGCCCGGCTTTCGGGAGTGGTGATTGTCGAAGCGGTGATCGATGAACAGGGATTTGTGAAGGGAGTGCGCGCGGTCAGCGGGCACCCGTTGCTGATCCCCGCGGCCTTGCAGGCGGTTTCGAAACGGCGGTACGAGCCGACGATTCTTGACGGCGAGCCGACGCCGATCGACTTGCGGGTTGAGATCAACTTTAGATTCTCATGAGTGGCGCGCCGGTGGCGATCGGGAGCTTCGAAGGATTTGCAGCCGGGTCACTCACGATTCGCCTTGGCCTGTCTTAGCGCATTCTGAGTTTGTTTGGAAGTCATCGCGATCAGACAGATCAAGGCGAAGAGGCTCAACAGGACGTAATTGGTAATACCCACCCAACTCCAATAAGAAAAGTGGCGGCGAAAATACCAGCAGCCTTTGAACGTTGACACCAGGTGCTCCGCTTCCCCCTGCTCTTGCGCCGTAATCTGCTGGATGGCCGTCTGGTAGGCGAAGGATTGCTCGTCCATTCCCTTGATCTGGTTGATTCGGCCCTGGAGCGATTTGAGCGCGACCATGTTCTGATCGAAGCTGTTGTCCGGCGTCTTGAACACCAGCGCGTCGTTCGATCCCGCGAGGCCGGAATCTTCCAGAGCGCTAACGTACTGGTCGAGAAACACCGATTTCTGCTGAAGCGTCGAAGCCTTGATGCCGAGGTTCCAATACGATTGCACGCGGCGCGAGTAATCGTACTCCGCGTGGACGTGGATGCCGATCCGAACCGCGAGCAGCATCAAACTGAAGAGGAATACATGCCAGGCTTTCATGAGATTCGCCTCCGTTCTGGGAGCAGAAGGAATCCGGGATATTTCTTCTCGTTCCGATCAGACGATCAGCGGACAAGAATGAATTCAGATCCGGGGCGCGGCGCGCCTGTCCCGGCGCCAACGAAAGTTGAGCAAAGAATAGCACCGCCGCGGTCAGTTTCGCGGCAGCGGGATGCGCGCTTTTGCCGGAATCGCCGCGGCGTCGCACAATTTCTTAAACTCTGAGTAGCTGCCCCACCGGAAGGTCACGCTCGCCCGTTCCTTCGGATCGTGCGGATCGGGATGAAAGCCCCGTTCCCAGCCGCCGTCGTCCTGCATCACCAGCTCGGGCCCATGCCACCTGCCATAAAGATCGAAGTAGCGCCGGTGCTGCGGATTGATTTGAAAGGCTCGCCGTGCGTCGAGTAGCCGAAAAGCCGTCTGGTTGCCGTCGGTGTTCAGGTAAGTGCCATAAATGTCGCCGCTCAGGTTCATGCGCTGCGTCACTCCCTGCGCCGAGCATAGCCATCCCGAACCGCCCAGCGAGTTCGTAGGCCGCTGCCCGTTCAATCGCAGGCGCGTCATCCCTCGAAACCGCGGAAAAAAATAAACGTACAAAGGGTAGGCGTCGCCGGATTCCGTCCGCAGCGTTCCGATCCCCTGCCACACGGCGGGAGTCCACCGCCCGCCAATCCGAAAAGCCCACGGAGCGAGCAAAGCAATCACCAGAAAAACCACCACAGTCCCAACTACCAGGCCGCCCAGGCACCCCAATCGCGGAATCGGTCGAAAAGGCATGCCGGATTATAAATCGAAAACCGCGGACTCGGCGTCATTCTCAAATTGAGGTAAGATGCGCCGGTCCGCACACGCAGGGAGGGACATGCCGATGAAAATGACCCGTCAACTGCACCTGTTCCTGGTTGCCGTTCTGTTCATTGTTCCGGCGGCCGCCCAGGATTCCGCGAAAGGCGCTTCGCCGGATCCCGCGGCCAGCCCGTCAGCGGCTTTGCTGAAGCAGTGGAATGAAATTGGACGGAAGCTGACCGCAATGGCCGAGGATTTTCCTGAAAACAAGTACGACTTCAAGGCCGCTCCCACCACCGGCACGTTCGCCGAGCGGCTGATCCATGGCGCCTCCGCGAACTATTTCTTCACCAATTCCGCGCTGGGGCAAAAACTGCCCCCCGATGAGGATCCTCCGCGCGCGCAGTTCAAGAACAAAGCGGCCATCGTCGCCTACGTCAAAAAATCTTTTGCCGATGGCGCGGCAGCCATCAAATCGAAGGGCGACAAAGGGATCTCCGCTCTGGTGATCGATCCGTTCGCCGCGGACGTCCCGGCAAACGCCAACAAGGAAAAGATTCGCCTCAGCGATTTGGGTCATGGAATCGTCGAACATTCCGGCGAAATCTACGGCCAGCTCACCGTGTACTACCGCGTGGCCGGAATGATTCCGCCGGAGTCGCGCCCGAAGAAATAAGAGTGCCGCAATTAAGTGGGACAGGCTTCAGCCTGTCTGGTTTTGGTTCGAGTTATGCGTACATCTAAACCAGACAGGCTGAAGCCTGTCCTACTGGATTCGGCACGGCCTTCGGGAGAAATGAGGGTTGCCGCCGATGCTCACGGTTGAAAAAGCGAGCCAGTTCGCTGCGGAATGGATCGAAGCCTGGAACAGTCACGATCTCAGCCGCATCCTGGAGCACTACTCGGATGACATCGTCTTCTCCTCGCCTTTGCTGGCCAGCGTTGGAGGAGTCGCGGGCGGTTCCATCAAAGGCCGCGAGGCGTTAGGAACTTACTTCAGCGCGGCACTCAGCAAGTTTCCAACCCTGCGATTCGAGCTGCACGGCGTTTTCCGTGGAACGGATGCGGTGACCATCGTGTACAAAAGCGTGAACCACCTGGAAGCCGCGGAGACGATGGTGCTGAACGAGGATTTTCACGTAAAGCGCGTCTGGGCCCAGTACGATAAATAATCGTCCGATAAATCATCGCGACACAGCGCGCCCAATTTCAATTTTACTTCGCGTCGCGCGGAAGGTGCCATTGGCGGCGCTTGTCTTCGGGGCGTCGGGCCGCCTGCGGCTTTCGATCTGGCTGTCCGGGCTGAAACGGCAGGGAATTGCGCTCCTGATATGGCCTTCCGGATTTGTTGGAGTTCTGTGACCGGCTCGCGATGGACTTTACCGCGCTGTTCAATTTTTGCAGTTCTTCCCGAATCAGCCGCAGTTCACTTGCGATGCTGTCGGCGGTCTCGTCTTTCACGTTGCACCCCCTTCAACGGCTAGCTTGGAGCCAGGCTTCAAACCAACTCACATTGCCCAATGACCAGCAGAACCACGACGCTTAGTTTACATGGCAGGGGGAAATTTGGCTGAGGAACTTAGCTGCAGCCGCTGGTGAGCCTTGATCAGGGACGGTTGAGGAATCTGAAGTAGAAAGCCGCGAACACCAGGACGATGCCGATATTCACGGCCAGTCGCTCCCAAAATCGGTTTCGGAAGAACACGATATCCACTCCGATGATGACGGCGGCCATGGCCACCACGTAAATCACGGTAACTGCCGGTCCGCGCACGTCAGCGGGCACCATTGGGGATCATCAAGTCACTCTTCATGCGGAAACAACCCTCAATTGTTCGCCGCGTGAGTAAGACAACGCGCCGACGAGCGCGTTATACCTCCTGATTTAGTTGGAAATCAACTCGGAAAAAGTGAGCCGAGCCGCCCATCCAGAGTCACTCAGCCAATGGAGCTTTGTTAACCCGCGCTATGACTGTTTGCGAGACCAGATGAATGGCAAAGCATTCGTTCGGAGTCGTTTGGGAGATTGCTTCCAGTTTGGCCAGTGCGAGTTTGGCTCCCTGAGCGTATGTGCGCCAAATTATGGATTGATCTGGCAGGGTTTCGAAAATCTCATATTCTTCTTCCACAGTTTTTCCCCTGGCTGACTCCTCGCTGTGGGCGGTAGAAAGCAGCCGTTTGGACATTCGACGCTCATAGTAAGTTTAGTTAAGACGTTCAAGCTCAGACTGTTCAATAGTGCACACTTTTCGAAAATCTGTGGATATTCGGAATGGATCAACAATCCTGACGGAATGAGGTGCAGGGGCATAACTTGCATCTGGTACTACGTTCGTTCGGCTCAGTCGTGCAGGACCACGCCCAGTAGGGACTTTTTAACGCGGATACGTCCGTTGTATTCGATGAATCCCAGTTTCCTGAATTTGTTCATGAAAAAATTCACGCGGGCGCGAGTTGTCCCGATCATTTCCGCCAGCATTTCCTGCGATACTTTGGGAATCATCTCTTGCGGCTGGTCCTGCGAGCCGTATCGGGCAAGGAGCAGCAGAGTGCGCGCCAGCCGTTTCTCGCTGGAGTTGAAGAGCTGGTCGATCAGGGCATCCTCACCTCGACTGTTTCGTGCCAACATATTTGCGATGAAACGATCGGACATGTCGTGCTCCGCGTGAAGCACACGAATCATCTCCGCTTTCGCAATGATGAGTACAATGGTGGGCAGAATCGTAGTCGCGGTCGCCGTGTATACCGATTGGCCCCCAAAACTCCGTACACCAAAAAAATCACCTGGCCCAAGAATCTCCACAACAGCTTCTTTGCCGGCCCGGTTGACTACAGTAAGCTTCACACCGCCTTCTTGAATATAAATGACATTATTCGCGGGATCGCCCTGCGAGAACACGATTTCTTTGCGCCGGAACTTGGCGATCCTTCTCCCCAGACCGTTTGTTTCAAGAAACAATTTCACATCGAAGACAGCCTTGAAGGCGGGGGGGGTGCTCGCTTGGAAGAACGACGGGCCTTACGGGAATGACGACGAAATGGAGAAGACATAAAGTACGCTACCGTACCAACGTTCAGAAAAGTGTACGATATTGAGCAGATGACTACAACCTTCCCGTACTCGATCCAAAAAAAGTGCCGGAGTTCGATAGATGGGGACGACTAAAGTGGTGCGGCTGGGGAGATTCGAACTCCCGACCTCGTGCTTCGGAGGCACGCGCTCTATCCATCTGAGCTACAGCCGCGCATTTCCTTTATATCATGAGCCCCTGTTCGCGCGCATTCCGGACTGGCGCATTCCAGATGAGGCCATGATTCCCGGCGTCTCGCGCCGCTAGGCAGGCTGGTGGGACGAGGCGCCGCCGCACGGCGTGCCGGGCCGCCGCCGTCAGAATCTGGTCTGTTCTGAGACGGTCGTGCTAGAATCCGGCGCGCAAAGTCTTCGCGGTGTTGCACCCTAAGTAAAAGGCCTAAGTAAGAGGGAAGTTCACGTTCATGGCGCATGACGTTTTCATCAGCTACGCCTCCGGGGATAAAGCTGTGGCCGATGCCGCCTGCGCCACGCTGGAGTCCCACGGGATCCGCTGCTGGATCGCGCCTCGCGACGTTCTTCCGGGCATTCACTATGGCGAGGCGATCATCGACGCCATCCATGAGTGCCGCATCATGGTGCTGGTCTTTTCATCCCGCGCCAACTTGTCCGGGCACATTCCCAAGGAGATTGAGCGGGCCGTGAGCCAGGGCGTCACGGTGATGCCGCTGCGGATTGAGGATGTGGCGCCTGCGAAGTCGCTGGATTATTTTATTGGCGGCGTGCATTGGCTGGACGCGCTGACGCCGCCGCTCGAAGCGCACCTCGAACGGCTGGCTGCCAATGTTCAAACGCTGCTGTCGCGGAATGTCCCGGCAAAACCTGTGCAGTCAAGTTCTGTGAATCTGCACGCCGTCGCGCCGGCCATGGCAGGTTCAGGGTACGCGGCGCCGCGCCCGGCCCGCCCCAGCTGGGCCTATTACGTTATCGGCGGATTGACGGCGCTGGTGCTGATTCTCGGTTACTTCGCCTACCGTTCCAAGGCTCCGGGGAACGCCGCGAAGACGCCCGAAGTCACCAGCGCGCCGGCTTCTTCGCTGGCCGCGCCGCCCGTTACCGCGCCCGAGAAGCCCAAGACGCTGGTCGCGCCGGTCAGCACACCGGTTCCGGCCGCAGCTTCGACGGCCGCGCCTGCGCATCTCGCCGCTTCCTCCTCGCCTTCCGCAACGACATCTTCGGCTGCGGGGGCTGCTGCGCCTGCCTCGGCAAAACCGCGGCGCGAGGCGACGCTCCACTACATTCCCGACTCCACCACCAAGCTCGAACAGCTGATCGGCGATGTCGACAAGGAAACTCACAAGGCAACCCTAAGCCAGACGTTCACGCGATTCGGCATCGAGGGCACCGCACTCGGTTCGCCGTTCGAACATCAGGGACATTTGTATTTTCTATTCGGAGCGACGGTTGGCCGGTTGCCCCGGTTCGTTCATACCATCGCCACCACCGACCAGACCAATCCCGACAACGGTGTTCGTTTGGATTTTTTGACCAACGGCGGAAATTATCTGAGCGTCGAGCCAACCGGCACCGCCTTGCTCCCATTGGACGGGCCGGTGGGAGGGATCAGTCTCGATGGGCAGATGTATGTGGCGGTCAGCACCAACTTCAAGCCGAGCCGGGATCAGGATCGATCCGTGCTCACGAAATTCGCCGCGCCGTCCACTTTTCAGACGCTGCGCACGATCTCTGAGCTTCCAGCGGGGCGATTCATTCGCATGTCGATTCACGCCCAGCCGGGAAACATCTTGGGGCTTCCGGATGGCGGGCCCTATATTTTCATTTGGGGTACCGGCAAGTACCGCGAGAGCGACGCGTATCTCTCGATCGTGCCGGCGAACCAGTTTGAGAGCGGCAAAGGGACGCGCTATTTTGCGGGGCTGAACGCGTCCAACGCTCCGACCTGGAGCGACAGCGAATCGGATGCCACGCCGCTGGTGAAGGACGGCACGCTTGGCGATTTGTCGGTCACCTGGTGCAAGGAACTCGGGCTGTGGCTGATGACCTACGACCGGCGGACGCTGCCGGACAACGGCATTGCGTTCTCCTACTCCCGTACGCCGTGGGGACCGTGGAGCGAACCCCAGTTGCTCTTCAATCCCAATCGCGATCACGCCTTCGGAAAATTTATTCACAACCCGCGCAGGAAAAATGATGACGGCCTCGCCGGCCCGGTGATGCGGCTGAGAAGAGAATCAGACGCCGCGGAAATTTCCGGCGGCGCCTACGCGCCGTTCGTCGTGGAGCGCTGGATCAAGGTGCAGGGATCGGAACTCCAGCTCTACTACCTGATGTCGACGGGAAATCCATACGTCGTTGTGCTGATGAAATCGCGCTTGCAGATCGAGTAGCTTCGAGGATAGCGATCCCGGCCAAGGGGGCACGCTTCCCGCCGGCCGGAACCACCTTCATGAGCCACCCACCGCGGACTCCGGTCCAGCTGCCGATCACCCTAGCCATCGGATTTACAGGACATCGCAAACTTCCGGAAGAAGCCAAATCCCGCGCCGCCATTCGCAAAGTCCTTCTGCAGTGGGTCGATAAAGTTCCCGGAATTATTTATGGCGTCACTTCGGCGGCCTCCGGAGGCGATTTGCTCTTCGCCGAAACCTGCATCGAATTGGAACTTCCTCTGCGCGTTTTTTTGCCCGTCGCGAAAGAACAATTCCGCGAGGATTTTGACGAAGCTGACTGGAGTCGCGCTGAAAATGTTTTCCAGAAAGCCCTGTCTGTCGAAGTCACCGGCGCCGGCGAAAAATTGACGGAGCGGTATTACGAATGCGGCATCGAGACGGTGCAGCAGAGCCGGTTGCTGATTGCCCTGTGGGACGGCGAACCAAGCCAGGGTCTGGGCGGCACTGCGGACATGGTTCATTTCGCGAGGGAACAGGGGCGCCCGGTCATCTGGATCCACAGCGCGACGGGCGCCGTGCAGAACTTCAATGAGAACCCTGAGATTCTGCACGACCCGGAGATGCGCTATCTGAACGGACTGCCGGATCCCGCCGTTCCGTTGCCTGCGGGATTCCCGCACGACCTGGCTCAAGCCTGGTTTATGAAGATGGATGAGAATGCCAGCCGGGTAGCTCCGCAGTTCCGCCGCATGGCGGCCATTCCGATTTTCTGCACCGCCGCAGCGGCGGTCCTGAGCGGGAAGACGGCGTTTGCCGGAAGCAGCGTTGTTTGGCTGTGGACCGGCACGGCGCTGGGCGTGATGGCGGCGTCGCTGCCCACTCTTTTGCGGCTGGGGCGCCGCCAGGTGGCGTGGACGCGGATGCGAACAGCGGCGGAGATTTGCCGGTCGTGCCTGGCGCTGTGGAACACGCCGGCGCCCTACGAAGTCGTGGGGCCGGAAGTGGTGCCCGATCTGGGCGGGATGCTCACCGCGCTCAATTTTCTGAAAATGTCCGATCGCTCCGCGCGCGCCAACAGTCTCGGTGAGTTCAAGAAAGCATATCGAAGCGGGCGCGTGCAGCACCAGATCGCCTATTTTTCGCGGCACGCGGGTCACGCTGCGGCGTGGGCGCGGCGCTACCGGAATATTACCTGGGCCAGCACGATCCTGGCCGCGGCGATTGACTTTTGGCTGCTGCTCAACGCGCACGGCTTGAACCACTGGATTGCGCCGCGGCTCCGCCCGGAACTGGCGGTATCCGTGGCCATCTTGTTCCAGGTCGCGACGGTGGCCGGGTCCCTGGTAGTCGTCAACGACTACGTGCGCCGGCGGGATCGCTATACGGAACTGCACCGAATGCTGGTGCTATGGGACAAGCAGCTGGAGCTGTCCGAAACCTGGGCAATTGTTCTGCGAATTGCGTCCACCGTGGAGAAAGCTCTGCTCGCGGAATTGATCGAGTGGAGATCGCATATCCGGCACCAGAAGATGCCGCAGAAATGAATGAGCAAAGAAGAGGATTTTTACTCGATCCCGTCAGCAATAATGGCGCGGCCGCGCACCTTCACGTCGATCGAAATCGGCGGGCGCAGGCTCAGGCCTTGCACGATTTCTCCGCGGACCCAGGTGTTGCCGCCAAGTGATCCAATCTTCAGGGGATCGTAGACGGTCTTGTCGCAGGGGCTTACCACCATGGGATGGGCGGCGCGGAAGTCGTATTTCGAAGCCAGTGTCGCTAGATCGCTGACATATTCGAGGTTGCATCGCCCGTCCGGCCCTTGCAGGGAAAATGCCCAGAGCGCGCCGGTCGGGAGGCGGACGACCATGGCCGGGATATTTTCCCCGGTGATCGGCTTGACGAAAGTGAATTGCTTGGCCGACCACGGTTTGGCGAGCTCATCGACCGTTGCGGCCTCCGCCGATCCCGCCTGGCTGGGCTCAGCGGGCTTGGGAACCGCGGCTGCGGTTGCGCCTTGCTCGGCCACGTCCGTCTCGGAAACTGGGGCGAGAGCGGGACGTGGCTTGCTGCGGCCCCACCACATCAGCAGTGCGAGAATTACCACGGCGCCGGCTGCGGCTCCCCCGATCAGCAACATTTTCTGCTTTGCTTCGCTGCCTGCAAACGAGCCTCGGCGGGCGGCCGGCAGGTTCACACCCGGAATTTGCGGCATCTCCGGGTGAAAGGGATCAAACTTGGGGCGCTCCGCGGATTTCTCCTCCACCGGTTCGACGGGCGAGGTGTCCGCAGGGTTCGTTGGCAGGTTGACTGGCATTGCCGCTAGAACTTCCGCATTCGAATGACCGTGCCGTTCTGTTCGTGCTTTACTTCGTCCATCAGCTTGCTGATCAACAAAATTCCGCGCCCGTGATCGGAGTGCAGATTGGCGTCGTCGGTGGGCGAAGGGATGGACTTGGGATCGAAGCCGTTGCCGGGATCACGAACGACGATCTGAATGCCCTGAGCGCTATCGCCGGTCACCGAGCATTCGATTTTCAGCGCGGGATCGGCCTTGCAGCCGTGCACGATGGCGTTGGCCAGGGCTTCGCGCAGCGCCATCTCAATTTCAAACTCTTTGCCTGCGGCGTAGTCGAGTTCCGCTACCAGCCGCATGATCCAGCTCACCACGGGAGAAATGGCCGAGACATCGGCCGGAAGCGATACGTCGAAGTGCATCGAGGGAGACCGGTCCGAGCCGGAATTGCCCGAATTGACATCGATCGTCATAAGTGACCTCGGGGGCGCAGGCGCCCGCCGCAGGGCATACTATCAAAAAAAACCGGATTGCCGGCGATCTCAACTCTGCAACTACCTGTCTATATTCTGAACCGGCGTGCGGTCCGGCACAAGGCAAGCGGAGGCTCGCGTTCCCCATTGGTACTCAGGGAATTGCTTGTTCCAGCACCCATTCTCTTGGAACTTTATTTGCCCAAAAAGCCAGTATTGACTTGCGAGGAATACACTTAGAGATTAGCATGGACACGCTCCGCCGGCGAGACGATGATGGTGGAGTCAATCGCACCTTGGGATGCGAGGAGGGTCATCCGTATGCGCAAGTTATTCATTCTATGCGCGGCGCTGTTTTGCCTTTCGATTGCAGCGTCAGCACAGGATAGTTCCGCGGTTTTCGACGCCGCCAGTCCCGCCAGTGAACCCGCCTCTCCGGCTTCGCTGCTGCCGCCAGACCGCGAACCATGGCAGATGGGCGTTGGATTTCAATATGAAAAATTCGACGTTCTGGGCCAATCCTTCCATGATTTCGGGTACCGGGCGGATGTTACCCGCTACTTTAGCAACTGGTTTGGAGTGGAAGGCGAAGCGAACGTCGGATTCGGCCATTTATCCAGCAATTCCAGTGACGTAGCGAAGTCCTTCTTCATCGGCGGTGGGCCGCACGTTTCGCTTCATAATTCCGCGCACCTCGAGCCCTGGGTTCACGTGCTTGCCGGGTGGGAACGATTCCGGTTTACGCAGGGCGGGAATCTGGGCGATAACTCTCACGCCGCGTTCCTTGCGGGTGCCGGCCTCGACTATAAAATCGGGACGGGACGCTTGTATTGGCGCGTCCAGGGTGACTTCATCGGCGCCAAGTTCGGCGGCGCCATTGGTGGGAATTATTCCTTTGGGACGGGGCTGGTCCTCAACTTCTAACCGATAAAACCATCTATTTTTGCTGAGCCGGTATTTGGCGCAATTTGCGCGCCTCGTGCCGGCTTTTCTTTTGGGTTGGACGGGACGAACATTCGGAAGAATTCCGCAAGAGAATTCCAGACCGGCAGGAAACGTGCCTTCGTTACAGCCTCCGTTACGCTGCAGCCCCGTGGCATTTTTTGTATTTCTTGCCGCTCCCGCAGGGACACGGGTCGTTCCGTCCGACCTTTGCTCCCGTGCGAACCGGCTTGGGCTGTTCGGCGGCGGCTGCGGCGCCTGCCTGCAGTTGCATTTCCTGCTGCTGGCGGCGCTGGCGGCGTTCCAGCTCCCGCGCCTCGTCCTCGGGGCGGGCGGGTTGAACCAGAAAGAGGTAGCGGACGGTTTCGGAATCGATGCGGCCCATCATGTCTTCAAAAAGAACGAAGGCTTCCTTTTTGAATTCGACCAGCGGGTCCTTTTGGCCGTAACCGCGCAGGCCGATGCCTTCCTTCAGGTGGTCCAGCGTCAGCAGATGGTCTTTCCACTGGGTGTCGACGATGTCCAGGATGATTCGCCGCTCCAGCCAGCGCATCATCGGCTCGCCAAATAGTTTTTCCTTTTCCGCGTAGCGCTCGGTAACGCGTTCCACCAGCTTGTCCGCCAGTTGCGCATGATTCATGTTGGCGGCGTCAATTCCGGCGGCCTTTACGTCAATGCCGTACTGGTTCAGCACTTCCGCCGCAAACTGCGTGACGTTCCATTTTTCCGGATGCTCATTACCCGGGCAGTAGGTTTCCACCAGCTCGCGGGCGATGTCCTCGGCGATGCCCAGCGCGTAATCTTTTTGTTCCTTGCCTTCCAGGGCGGAGCGGCGGATCGAGTAGATCGTTTCCCGCTGCTTGTTCATCACGTCGTCGTATTCGAGCAGGTGTTTGCGGGCCTCGAAGTTCTGGGCTTCGACGGCTTCCTGCGCGTTTTCGATGCGCCGTGAAATGAGCTTGGATTCGATGGGTATGCCCTCGGTCATGCCCAGCCGGTACATCAGGGCCTTTACGCGCTCGCCGCCGAAGACACGCAGCAAATCGTCTTCCAGCGAAAGGAAGAAGCGCGAGGAGCCCGGGTCGCCCTGGCGTCCGGCGCGGCCCCGGAGCTGGTTATCGATGCGCCGCGCTTCGTGGCGCTCGGTGCCGAGGATGTGCAAGCCGCCCAGCGCAATCACTTCGTCGTGCTCCGTTTTGCACTGTTCCACAAATTGATCGTAAATTGGCTTCCACTGATCGATGGGAACCTGAAAAATTTTGCCTTCCTGCTGAAACAAGACCATGTTGGCGGCCGGGCTACTTTCGGCGCCGTCCGCGCCGATCACCGCGGGCGCGGAGATGTAGGGAATGGCCAGGCGTTCCTGCAGGCACTTCTCGCGGGTCATGGCCTCGGGATTGCCGCCGAGCAAAATGTCGGTTCCGCGCCCGGCCATGTTGGTGGAAACAGTGACCGCGCCTTTGCGTCCGGCCTGTGACACCACTTTTGCTTCGCGTTCGTGCTGCTTGGCGTTCAGGACCTGGTGCGGGATACCCGCCTTTTTCAAAAGGCCGGCCAGGTGCTCCGATTTTTCGATGGAAATCGTGCCCACCAGCACGGGCTGGCCGGACTCGTGAATCTGGCGGATTCCGTGCGCGTAGCTGTTGTCTTCCTGCAGGATGCCGTTAACCACGGCTTCATATTTCTCCCCGGCCGTGCGGTAGACCACGTCGGGAAATTCCTCACGGCGCAAAACGCGGTTGGTGGGAATCAGGGAAACATCGAGCTTGTAAATCTTGTTGAACTCGGTCGCCTCGGTCTCCGCCGTTCCGGTCATGCCGGAAAGTTTCTTGTACATGCGGAAGTAATTCTGGAAGGTGATGGTGGCAAGCGTCTGATTTTCGCGCTCGATCTTGACGCCTTCCTTGGCTTCCACTGCCTGGTGCAAGCCGTCCGACCAGCGGCGGCCGGGCATTTCGCGTCCGGTGAATTCGTCGATGATGATCACTTCGCCGTTTTTGACCACGTACTCGACGTCACGCTTGTAGAGGGTGTGCGCGCGGAGTCCCTGGTACACGTGGTGAATCGTTTCCAGGTGTTCCGGGTCGTACATGTTGCCGAGGCCTAGAAGCTTTTCTGTCTTGCTCACGCCCTCTTCGGTCAGAGTGGCGGTCTTGTGCTTTTCCTCGACGATGTAATCGATGTCCTGGATCAATTTTGGAATGATCTTGTCGATGCGGTAGTACTTGTCCGTGGATTCTTCCGCGGGGCCCGAAATAATCAGCGGGGTGCGGGCCTCGTCGATCAGGATGGAGTCGACTTCATCGACGACGGCAAAGTTGTGGCCGCGCTGCACGCAGTCGGCGAGATCGAACTTCATGTTGTCGCGCAGGTAATCGAATCCGAATTCGTTGTTGGTGCCGTAGGTGATGTCCGCGCCGTAAGCGGCGCGCCGCTCGACGTCGCTCAAATCGTGAACAATTACGCCCACGGTCATGCCCAGCGCGCGGTAGATCGGGCTCATCCACTCCGCGTCGCGCCGCGCCAGGTAATCGTTCACCGTGACGATGTGCACGCCGCGCCCCGTCAGCGCGTTCAGGACCGCGGGAAGCGTGGCCACCAGGGTTTTTCCTTCGCCGGTTTTCATTTCGGCGATCTTGCCTTCGTTCAGGACGATGCCGCCGATCAACTGCACGTCGAAGTGGCGCATCCCCAATCTGCGGCGGCCTGCCTCGCGCACCAGCGCAAAGGCCGGAACGAGCACCGGCTCCAGCGCCTCCTTGCAGCGCTCCTTGTAATCCGCATCGTCCAGCGGAAGGTCCCCCAGTTTGGCCTGCACCCGGGTCCGCAGTTGCACGATTTTCTCAAGGATCTCGGCGTCGCTGAGCTTCTCAAACTCGGGCGCAAGCGCATTAATCGCGTTGACCTGGGGCTGGATCACCTTCAGGTCGCGCTCGTGCTTGGTGCCGATGAACCGGGAAACCACCCGGTCGATCATGGTCTCGACTCGCATCACGATCCTTCAGCGCGGTTTGGAATAAACGTCCTGCTCCGGCGGCGGGCTCTGGGGCCCTGCGTTTGGGATGCCGATGCACCGACCGCGAGGGCGTCCCGCGCGCATGCTCAAACGTTCATTGTACCCTGTCCAGCAATCACCGTGCAAAGCGGCCCATAGCATCCGGAAAAGATAACGAGGGATGGAATGCGTCGAACCGCGGAGGGCGCTGCTGTAACGCATCCATTCGAGGAATCTTGAGGTCCACGGGGCTAAATAAAATAAGGGGACTCCGGCGGCGCGTCCCTCGTCTCCCGGAGTCCCTAGTTCATTCGGCGGGGGAAAAGCAAGACTTCATCCGCCCGATCAAATGTCTTGACCCTATCAACATGCGCGGTTCAGCGCTGTCCGAACGAATAGCCGATCGAAAACGTGACCGCAGGCACCCAGTTCCGGCTGAACTGGTCGGTCAGGTTCGTGACGTAGTGGATGTCGAATTGCGGCTTCACAAAAATATTGCCTTTGACGTAAAGCTTCGCGCCGACGGCCCCGTGAACCTGAAAATGATTGGCGTTGATCCCCGCGGCGAAACTCGACGAGCAATTAATCCCGGTGATCGTGCAATTCTGCGTTTCGTAGAGAGCGATTCGAGCCCCGCCAATGCCGCCCTCGACGACCGGAACGACGCGGCTTCCTCCGGTAACCGGTTCGTAGACCACGTTGAAATCGTAAAAACCGGGACGCATGTTCAGCGATGCCAGCGGCAGGTACGGAGCCTGAGCGAACCGGAAATTGTATTCGCCGTTCACGCCCAGGTGCGGCCGGAACATGAAGTCCGCGCCAAAAACTCCGAATACGCCCCCGATCGTCGGTCCAGGTTCGCAATTCCCGGTGAAGTCGTCAAAAAGATTTCCAGACGGGCAAACGGCCGTCGAGTTGTTGGTGGTTCCTGCGCCGTCCCACGCGGTGCCCAAGCCAAAGTAGGCGTCGACCCCCTGTGCGCTCGCCGGGTGAACACTAACCAGCAGGAGAAGAATCAGAAGCGGAGCTGTGCGAATTGTGAACTTTAGCAAAAGAAGTCTCCTTTTATGAAATAGCCGCCCCATGCGTTGAAGGTCCTGGTCCGGCGAGCGAATCGGCCCGGACTGGCGGAGCGCCCGAATGAGGTTCATTCATCCTTCCGTCGCGTGGGGAATTTCGTTCCGTTAATTACGCACACGGTCAAAATAGCACTGATAATGGTTGGATTTGCCCTCGGTAAAAGCCCCTCGCATGGTGTTCAATTCTGGCCTTGTACGCCGCAACATAACTGAATAGATGGTGCAAATGATTGTAGGGTTGCGCAGGAGTTAACGCGAGCGTTCCTGAACCTCACCCCTGCGTCTACCCAAAGTATTTTCTACATGGATTCACGCTGAGGAAATCAGGCAAATACCTTACCGACAGCGCGCACCCGGTTACGGCAAGATGCCGGTGGGCATGGGGGGCTGCAGCCACACTGTGCGCTAAAAATCCGCAGGGTTGGTTGCATTCGGTGCTCATTCGGCTAATGCGGCTGGAGCGGTGGAAAAGTCGATATTTCGATGCGCGGACGCTCCAATTCGACGTAAAATGTTCTCTTCGTATGGCAACCTGACGTTGTAGATTCCGGCCGCCCCCACCCAACCGGCGCGGTCCATCCCCCGGGACTGACAGTAGAGGAGTATCAATGCGCACGGCCCTGAAAATGGTCCTGCCACTCATCGTGAGCGTCGCGGTGGTGTCCGGGCTCTTTGCCTGGTACCAGGTGCGGACGGAGCGCCGCCTTCTCAGGAGCGATCTGTCGCGCCGAGCGGTCATCCTGGGCGAAGCGCTGCAAGAAAGCGCGGAGCCGCTGATGGATCGCGCGCCGAACAAGAATTTACAGAAGCTGGTGGAGCGCTTCGGCGAACGCGAGCACTTGAAGGGCGTTGCGGTTTACGACGCGTCCGGCAAGCTTCTGGCGATCACCCCGGGCATTGCCAAGGAATTCGACGACTGGCCGGCGATTGCACGGGACGCCGCCAAAAAGGACAAGGAAGAAGACGCATTCGTTCGCGAAACGCGCACCGATGATAGCGGAAATCTTCAAGATGTAACCCTGCACATCCTGGCCTGCCCGCTGCACCGTGACAATGAACTGGCCGGCATGCTGGCGCTGTTTCATGACACCAATTACATCGACGTTCAGGTCGCCCACACCTTGCGCGATTCTTTGCTGAACGCCCTGGTCCAGACCCTGCTGATCGCCGGCTTGGCGCTGATCCTGGTGCGCTGGACGTTCATGCGGCCGCTGAGTCGCACCGCGCACTGGCTCCGCACGATGCGCACCGCCGGAGCCGGCGGGCACAAAGCCCCTCCGGGACTTCCACGCGGCCAGGGTGAGATCTTCGACCAGATTCACCAGGAGGTAACCCACCTGGCGCGCGACCTTACCACTGCGCGCGCCACCGCCGAGGAAGAAGCGCGGTTGCGGGAAACCGGGGCATCGCTGTGGACCGCTGAGCGGTTGCGTGTGAGCTTGCAGAGCAAACTGAATGACACGCCGCTATTCGTGGTTTCCAACCGCGAGCCGTACATGCACGTAACCGGCGGCAAGGATAAAGAGATTCGCGTCATCGTGCCGGCGAGCGGCCTGGTCACGGCGCTCGAGCCGGTGCTGCTGGCCTGTAACGGCACTTGGGTGGCCACCGGGTCTGGCAGCGCGGACCGCGATACGGTCGATGCGAATGACCGTCTGCGCGTGCCGCCCGATCATCCGAGTTACACGCTGCGCCGCGTGTGGATGACCGATGAAGAAGACAAGGGCTACTACGAGGGATTTTCAAACGAAGGGCTCTGGCCGTTATGCCATGTCGCCCACACGCGCCCGGTGTTCCGCCCCGAGGATTGGCTGCATTACCAGCGCATTAACCGGCGATTCGCCGACGTGGTGCTGCAGGAAATGGAAGGCACGGAATCGCCGATTTTGCTGGCGCAGGATTATCACTTCGCGCTGCTGCCGCGGATGGTGAAGGAGGCGCGCCCCGATGCGCGCGTGGCAATTTTCTGGCACATCCCGTGGCCCAATGCCGAGGTGTTTGGAATTTGCCCCTGGCGCAAGGAGCTGGTGGACGGATTGCTCGGCGCGGATCTGATCGGCTTCCACATTCAGACGCACTGCAATAATTTTTTGGAGACGGTCGACCACGCACTGGAAGCGCTGACGGAATGGGACCGCTTCGCGGTAACCCGCCAGGGCCATGTCACGCGCGTGCGGCCGTATCCGATCAGCGTTGCCTATCCGGAGAATGTGCCGACCGAAGAGGACGAGTTGCGCAACGCCGGGCTGGAGCGCGCCGCCATCTGCGACGAACTGGGAATCGAAGCTTCGCTGCTGGGCGTGGGCGTCGATCGCGTCGACTACACCAAGGGAATTCTGGAGCGCTTCCGAGCGATTGAACGCTTCCTCGAACAGTATCCGGCTTTTCAGCGCAGATTTTCACTGGTTCAAATCGGGGCGCCGAGCCGCACCGACATCGAGCGCTACAAGAACTTCCTGGAAGAAGTGAGCGCCGAAGCGGAACGCATCAACGCGAAGTTCCAGTCCGGCCGCTGGAAGCCCATCGTCTTTTTGAAGCGCCACCACTCGCATGAGGAAATTTCTCGCTACTACCGGGCCGCGTCGTTGTGCATGGTGACTTCGCTTCACGATGGAATGAACCTAGTGGCCAAGGAATTCGTGGCCTCGCGCACGGATGACCGCGGCGTGCTGATTCTCAGCACCTTCGCCGGCGCGGCGTTGGAATTGCCCGACGCGCTGCTGGTCAATCCCTACGATATTTGCCAGCTGGCCGAAGCCATCCATTCGGCGCTGGAAATGCCGGAAGCCGAACAAGCCAAGCGCATGCATTGGATGCGCCGCGCGGTGCGAGAACACAACATTTACCGCTGGGCCGCCAACCTGCTGAGCGACTTGACCGAAATCCGTATCGAAACGCCGGAACGTTCCGAGACTCGGCAGCCGCAATGAAACGGAAACCCCGAACCACTCCGCACCTGTTCGCCAAATGGGACCACATCGCCGACCGTATCCGCGGCAAAAAACGCGTGGTAGTGTTTCTGGATTTTGATGGAACGCTGGTGCGTATCGCGCCCACGCCGAACAGTGTGCGACTCGACGAAGAAACGCGCGGAATTTTGCAGAAACTAGCCGGCAACCGCAACGTGACGGTGGCCATCATCAGCGGGCGGCAGCGCGCCGAACTGCAAAAATTCATCGGCATCCGCAACATGAAATACATGGGCCTGTACGGCTGGGAGAGCAAGGGAAATCAGCGCGTCCCTTTTCCGGTGCGGGAAGCGCTGGTGCGCGCGCTGGTCACGCTGTCCGCGGAACTTCCCTCCTATCCCGGCGTGTGGATCGAACCGAAGCGCAACAGCTTTTCGGTGCATCTGCTGGGCGCCAGCGCCGAAACGCAGCGCCAGATGCGCGACCAGGTAAAAAAGCGCGTGCTGCCGATGCGCGAAACCCTGAAGGTGATGGCCAATATTCGCGATCTGGAAGTCGCTCCGGTTTCGCTCGGCGATAAGGGCGTGGCCGTCCGGAAATTTCTAGATGATCCCGCTCTGCGTGGCGCGTTGCCGATTTATTTTGGCGATGACTTTTCCGACGAGCCGGGATTTGCGGCGGCGCGCGGCGGAATTTCCGTGCTGGTCGGCAAGCGGCGCGCAACGCAGGCGCAGTTTTGCGTGCGTGGTCCGGCGGAAGTGGCCGCGGCGCTTTCCCGGATGGAAGAAATTATTCGCTAGGCCCTGTCCCAGGATCAAGTTTCGTTTTCGGGAAGTCGCAGCGAGCCGCTCACATCGATTTCGGCCGCGTGCAGCCGCCTCACCTTCAGGTCTTGAATCTCCAGCGATTTGAATTCGGCGCGATCGATTACCACGCGGCGGACCGAAAGCCGCCGGATGGTCAGCGCGCCGATTGCGAACGCCCCCACGGCAACCGCGCCGATGGCGGTGGCAATCACGGCGACGCCGCGCAGGCTGAGACTCTCTGAACTTCGCGATTCTTTGTTCATTGCTGTGCCCCCTTTGTTCCGGCGTGGCTTGGGACCGCGAGTTGCGCGCGGGTCACCGTCCCGCGGATCGAGCCCACCGAACGGAAAGTATCCCACAACCGTGTTACGCGCTCGCACGTTCCGTATTGCGACGCACCTTGCGCGACTCTTTCTCAGCAGCCAGCGGCAGTGGACGTACGCGCGTTTCTCGTACAAAATGAAAGGCTGCAAAACGCACGTCGTCGACTTTGTTGCTACAGGAGAAATTGAACATGCCGCCGCCTCCGATGCCCCAGCCGCCCAAACTGCCGATCCAGGGCGTGAAAAATCTTGTCGCCGTGGCCAGCGGAAAGGGCGGCGTGGGAAAAACCACGGTGGCCGTGAACCTGGCGCTGGCCTTGAAGCAATTGGGCGCGCTCGTCGGATTGCTCGACGCGGACGTGTACGGACCCAACGTGCCCATCATGCTGGGCACCCAGGAGCAGCCGCAGGCGCTCAGCGAACGCGAGATTCTTCCCGTACAGGTTCAGGGATTGAAGATGATTTCCATGGGCCTGCTCAATCCCGGCGACAAGCCCATGATCTGGCGCGGACCGATGCTGCACAGCGTGATGCAGCAGTTTTTGCGCAGCGTGCTGTGGGGCGAACTCGATTATCTGATTATTGATCTGCCGCCGGGTACGGGTGACGTCCAGCTTTCGCTGATCCAGTTGGTGCCGGTGACGGGCGCGGTGCTGGTCACCACGCCGTCCACCGTCGCGCTGGCCGATGTGCGCAAGGCCATGGAAATGTTTCGCCAGGTAAATGTCGATATTCTTGGCGTTGTGGAGAACATGAGTTTTTTCAGTTGCCCGCATTGCCAGGGGCGCATCGACGTCTTCGGCCACGGCGAAGGGCGGCGGATCGCGGACACCTACGGCGTGCCGCTGCTCGGGGAAATTGAAATCGATCCGCAAATCCGCATCGGCGGCGATACCGGAATGCCGGTCGCGCTGCTCGGGCCGGATGCTCTCGGCGCAAAGAGTATCTACGCGATGGCGCGCGCGGTAGCAGCGCGTCTGGCGGAGAAGCCGGCCGCAGCGCGCGGCTCGGTGGTAGAGATCGATTGAGATTTAAGTGGCACAGACTTCAGTCTGTGGGGTTTGTGCTTGTCACTCTGAGCGAGCGAAGAATCTCTCCTTATCTTTTGCTCGCACTTAGATCGAAGAGAGATTCTTCGCTTCGCTCAGAATGACAACGCTCAAAGTGTTTCTGCAGCCGGTTCAGCCCTGGATTTTCGTTTCGTCCGGTAGCAGGTCGGAGCCGCTACGCCAGGGCGAATGTTTGTAGGGCACGGTTTCAACCGTGCCGCAAAGTCGCAGAGAAAAACCGGATTCAGCCGCTGGCCGCTTTCTTGTAAGCCACGAATGCGTGTGTTAGTTTCACTTGTTTTGATTTCCATCGAGGTGCGCGCATGATTCGCAGTCATCACGGGCGGACGCCGCAGATTGCCGCGTCGGCCTACATCGATCCCCAAGCAGTAGTGATCGGGGATGTGGTAATCGGCGAGCTTTCCAGCGTGTGGCCGTGCGTCGTGATTCGCGGCGACGTGAACTGGATCCGCATCGGCTCGCGCACCAATATTCAGGACGGGTCGATCCTGCATGTGTACAAGGACACGCATCCACTGCAACTGGCGGACATGGTGACCGTCGGGCACGGCGCGATTTTGCACGGCTGCACGATCGAATCGCGCGTGCTGATCGGCATGGGCGCGATCTTGCTGAACGGCGCGCGCATCGGCGAAGGCTCGATCGTGGCGGCGGGCACTCTCGTGCCGGAGGGCGCGGTGGTTCCGCCCGGCAGCTTGTTCATGGGGCATCCGGGAAAATTTAGGCGCGCGCTGACGCCGGAGGATCAGGCCAGCATCGAGGCTTATGCGACGCGCTACGTCGAGTATTCGGAGACTTACAAGGTTGAGGCTGGGAAGTCGTAGCGATGGGGCTTCAGGGGCTAAAGCCCTCTCGATTTGAAGCTTGTACGGCCGGGCTGAAGCCCGGCCCTCCTAAAATGCGCCGACTACAATCCACTCAATTGAAGGGGATGGAAAGGGAATCTGCGCTTTCGGATTTCGGGAGCCCTTTTACTTGGCGCACGAACGGCCGACCCGAAACCCGGCTATCTATATAGACATGCGTCGATTGCGATCCAATCATCTGAATGGGAGTCTCAGGTTTCGGAGGTCGGGGCTTCAGCCCCGACGTAAAGCGGAGAGAGCAGCGGGGCTTTAGCCCCTGAAGCTCACGATGAAATTTCAAGCCATCAAAGGCGTGCGGGATATTCTTCCACCGGATTCCGCGTTATGGAACCGCGTGGAGCAGACCGCGCGCGAGGTATTCGGCACGTTCGGGTTTGCGGAGATTCGCTTGCCGATTTTTGAGCAGACGGAATTGTTCGCTCGATCGGTCGGCCAGGAAACGGATATCGTTTCCAAAGAGATGTACTCGTTTGAGGACCGCGATGACTCCTCAATTTCGCTGCGTCCGGAGGCCACCGCCTCTGTGGTGCGCGCCTACATCGAGCACGGAATGCAAGTGCTTCCGGGCAACGTAAAGCTCTACTACATGGGCCCAATGTTCCGCCGCGAACGCCCGCAAAAGGGGCGATACCGCCAGTTTTATCAGATTGGCGCCGAAGTGCTCGGCTCCTCCGACGCGCCGGGAATCGATGCCGAGGTGATCGAGATGCTGATGCGCCTCTTCGAGCGGCTGAAGCTGAAGGGCGCGGTGCTCAACATCAATTCCATCGGCGACAAAAATTGCCGTCCTCCTTACGTCGAAACACTGCGCGCCGAATTGCTGAAAGTACGCGACCAGTTGGGAGAAGACAGTAAGCGGCGCATCGAAACGAATCCGCTGCGCGTGCTGGACTCCAAGCTCGAACACGAGCAGGGAATCATCGCCAAGCTACCGCGGATCGCCGATCATCTTTGCGCCGATTGCCGCGCGCATTACGGCGAGGTGAAGCGCCAACTCGATTTGCGCGGCATCGCCTACCAGGAAAATTGGCGCCTGGTGCGCGGGCTCGACTACTACATGCGCACCACGTTCGAGATCACGGCGCCGGGGCTCGGTTCGCAGAATGCGGTTTGCGGCGGCGGGCGCTATGATGGTCTCGTGGAATTGCTGGGCGGTCCGGCCACCACCAAGGGCATCGGATTTGCGATTGGCACTGACCGCCTGATCCTTTCGCTGCAGGAGGCGGGTGAGGGCGCGGCTCCGGGAGGGCTCGACGTCTACCTCGCGTGGTTCGGCCCGGCGGCTCAGACCGCGGCGATCGGCCTAGCGCGGCAACTGCGCGACGCGGGTTTTGTTGTCGAGCTTCCGGCGGTGGAATTGAAATTCGGAAAGTCGCTGGGCCTCGCGGACCGGCTGAAGGCGCGCCACGCGGTGATCGTCGGCGACGACGAGTTGGCTGCCGGAATCTTTACGGTGAAGCGGCTGTCCGACGGCACGCAGCAGAAGCTGGGCGAGCCGGAACTGCTTTCGTATTTGCGGTCGTCCAAGTAGCACAGGCTTCAGCCTGTGGGTGTTAGTCCCTGCAATGGCGACGAACCCCGCCTGGCTGAAGCGGCTCCGGAAAAACTCAAGACGCTGTCATTCTTCGCTTCGCTCAGAATGACAAAAGAAGGAAAAACGACTCGTGCTCGATTCACTCGGAACACTGCAACGCACCCATTACGCCGGAAACCTGCGCGCCGCGGACGCCGACAAAGAAGTGGTCCTGATGGGCTGGGTCCACAAGCGGCGCGACCTCGGCAATTTGCTGTTTATCGATCTGCGCGACCGCTCCGGCCTGGCCCAAATCGTTTTTAACAAGGAGCTGCACTCCGCGGCCCACGCGCGCGCCGAGGAGTTGCGTTCGGAATTTGTGATTGCCGTGACCGGACGCGTGGTGAAGCGGCAGAAGGTGAATCCCGAACTCACGTCCGGCGAAGTGGAGATCATCGCCAGCGAATTGCGCATCCTGAACAACGCGAAGACGCCGCCGTTCGTGGTGGAAGACAACTTGACGGCCACGGAAGAAAACCGCCTGCGCTACCGCTATCTCGATTTGCGGCGCACGCAGCCGCGCAACAACCTGGCGCTGCGCCACAAAGTGATTCTGGAAATCCGCAAGGCCATGGACGAGATGGGCTTCTATGAAATTGAGACGCCCATGCTGACCCGCTCGACGCCGGAAGGCGCGCGCGACTACCTGGTCCCTAGCCGCGTGCACCCCGGACATTTTTACGCCCTGCCGCAATCGCCGCAGATTTTCAAACAGATTCTGATGATCGGCGGAATGGACCGCTACTTCCAGATCGTCAAATGTTTTCGCGACGAGGATCTGCGCGCCGACCGCCAGCCCGAATTCACGCAGCTCGATCTCGAGATTTCTTTTCCCACGCAGGATACCGTTTTCGGCGTGATTGAAAACGTGATGGTCCGCGCCTGCGCCGTGGCCGGAATCACAGTGAAAGGCCCGTTCCGCCGGATGGACTACAAGGACGCCATCCGCCGCTACGGCTCGGACAAGCCGGACCTGCGTTTTGGAATGGAATTGCACGACGTGACCGAATATTTTGCCGCCGCGCGGGAGACTCTGCACATCGAAGGCAACGTGCAGGCGCTGGCCGCTCCGAGCGCGGCGACGTTCTCCCGCAAACAGCTCGACGAGCTTTCCGAAAAGGCGAAATCGCAAGGCGCCCGCGGGGTGTACACGTTCAAAGTCACCGCCGAGGGTGTGACGTCGCCGCTGGAAAAAAATCTCGGCGCGGAGACGCTGAAGAAAATCGGCGCCAGCGTGGACGCCAAGCCGGGCGACCTGATCGTCGCCGTCACCGCCAAGGAGCAAATTCCAGGGACGGATGCAGCCGCGCTGATCGCCGGCCAACTGCGCCTGCTGCTGGCGGATCAATTGAAGCTTGTCCCCAAAGATCGCTGGGAATTTCTGTGGATCACTGGCTTCGCGCTCTTTGAGTGGAGTCCGACGGAAAAAGCGGTCGTCAGCGCGCAGCATCCCTTCACCGGCATCGTGGAGGAAGACGTTGCGAAACTCGACGACCCTTCCGATGAAGTGCGCCTGTCGATGCGTTCCAAGGGCTACGACCTGGTGCTGAACGGCGTGGAACTCGGCTCGGGCAGCATCCGGATTCACCAGCAGGAATTGCAGGACCGCGTGTTCAAAATGCTGGGCCTCAGCGAAGAGCAGCGGCGCAACCGTTTCGGCTTCTTCCTCGACGCGCTAACCTATGGCACGCCTCCGCACGGCGGCATCGCGCTGGGCCTCGATCGCGTGACGGCGCTGCTCGCGGGAGAAAAATCGATCCGCGAAGTAATTGCCTTCCCCAAAACGGCCAAGGCGCAGGATTTGATGGCAGACGCGCCATCGACGGTGGACACGGACCAGCTCGATTTGCTGGGCATTCAGCTGAAACCGGTCCCGGGCAAGTAACGAATTGGCTTCCGGGGCTAGGCGATTTACGTCCGAGCTGAAGCCCGGACCTCCGGAACCTTTCGCGAGAAAAGACAGGAGGGCCGGGCTTCAGCCCGGCCAATCCCGCTGCAAAAACTCGGGGCTTTAGCCCCTGAAGTTCGATGAGCAAGCTTCATCACAGGACGAGCCCCGGGCAAACATATTTCGTTTCGTCCGCAACTTGGGAGAGGCGAGCGCTGTTTCAAGTGCCTCGCACGGCCGAGCTTCTCATCGCGCGAATTGTCGCCTGCCGTGAACAGGGCGCCTATCTGCTTCACGAATTCGTGGTCATGCCGAATCATTTCCATGTTCTCCTCACTCCTGCGGAAACTACTTCTCTTGAAAAGGCTATGCAGCTGATCAAGGGCGGATTCTCCTTCGAATTTCAGAAGCAAAGCGGAAATCGGATGGAGGTCTGGCAAGTTGGATTTCATGACTGGACGATCCGTGACCCCGAAGACTATCGCGCGAAAGTCAGGTATATTCACATGAATCCCGTCGAGGCGCGACTCGCGGAGAGAACGGAAGAATGGCCGTATGGTTCGGCTTGCGGAAAGTTTTTAGTGGATCCGCGTCCGGCGAAATTCGAATCTTGAGCTTCAGGGGCTAAAGCCCTTCAGGTACGGCAGTGTTAGCGGCCGGGCTGAAGCCCGGCCCTCCTAAGGGCTCTAGACGCAAGGAAACAGCTCAGTCAAAGTAATGCAGATTACAATCAAACAATGACCCGAATACGCATACTCGCCGAGCACGTCGCCAACAAGATCGCCGCGGGCGAGGTGGTCGAGCGGCCTGCCTCCGTCGTGAAGGAGCTGCTGGAGAACGCGCTGGACGCCGGCGCGCGGTCGATTCGCGTGGAAGTGGAATCGGGCGGCAAGCGGATGATTCGCGTGATCGACGATGGATCGGGAATGATCCATGACGATGCGCTGCTGGCCTTTGAGCGGCACGCTACGTCGAAGCTGCGCACGGCGGACGATCTGCTGTCGATTGCCACGCTGGGGTTTCGCGGCGAGGCGCTGCCTTCGATCGCCGCGGTTTCGAGGCTGCTGCTGCAAACGCGCGCGGGCGAAGACCCGGAGGGAACGCGCATCGAGTTCGCCGGCGGAAAACTGGTCGGCGTGAATCCTGAGGGATTGCCGGCGGGGACTACGATCAGCGTGGCCGATCTTTTTTACTGCGTGCCGGCGCGGCGCAATTTCCTGAAATCGGAAACCACCGAACTCGGCCACATCGCTTCGCTCGTCACGCACTACGCGCTGGCCCATCCCGACAAGCAATTTATTTTGAAAACGCCGACGCAGGAAATCATTTACGCCACGGCCGTGGAGACGATGGCCGAGCGCGTCTACCAGCTCTTCGGGCGGCAGGCGCTGGACGACCTCTTCGAGCTCTTGCCGGTCTCCGCTCCCATGCGCGCGTCAATCACCGAGGCGGAACTGACCAGCGAGGAGCGCGGCGCGGAGATCGTGGTGCGCGGCTTCGCGTCGCGGCCCGAGGTGCAGCGGGGCAACCGAAACGGAATTTATGTCTTCGTGAACAAGCGGCTGGTGCGCGACCGCCTGATCCTGCACGCGATTCATGAGGCTTACCGCAACGTTCTGCCGCCCTCGGTTTTTCCGGCGGTGCTGTTGTTTCTCGACATGCCGCCCGAGGAAGTTGACGTGAACGTGCACCCGGCGAAAATCGAGGTGCGCTTCCGGCACCCACAGTTCGTGCATGATTTCACGCGCGATTCGATCCGCCAGGCGCTGTCACGCGCGCGGCCGATCCCGAGTTTTTCGGGAACGGCTGCGGCCGCCGCAGTCGCGGGAGAGTCGGCGAACGGCGCCGCAGCTGCTGCCGCCGCGGGCGCAACTCCATCCGCCACGGGACTTCCGCGGGCAGTGATTCCTGCGCTCAATATACCTACGGAAAACACGCCGGCCGCGAGCGGATCGCCGGCCCGTGTTGCAAATCCGGATGGTCCCACTGATGCACTCGGGAACGGATCGCTGTTGAACGCGAGCGCCGCCGGTGCGGCCGTTGCCGGGGATTTCGAATTGACCGTCGCGCCCCTGCGTCCGGAGGCGCAGCGTTTCCAATTCGAAGAGCGCTTCGGCGCATTGTCCGGCCAGCCGAGTTCCGACAACCTGGAACGTTTCAGCGAGGATGAGCCGCTGGCGAGCGCCGGCAGCCTGACCGAGCTGAAGCCGCTCGGGCAGGTGAACTCGAGTTTCATCGTGGCGGTGAACGGCGAGGGCCTGTGGATCATCGACCAGCACGTGGCGCACGAGCGCGTGCTCTTCGAGCAGCACCTGCGCGCGCGGCGCGAAGGCCAGTTGACCGGCCAGCGCATGCTGGTGCCCATGATGGTGGAGCTTTCGCCGCGGCAGATCGTAATTTTCGAACGCATCGCCGAGGAGCTGACCGCCAACGGCTTCGAAGTGGCGCGGATGGGGCCGCGCACTGTGGCCATTCACGCCGCGCCTGCGGGAATCGCCACGTCAGACGCCGAGCGCCTTTTGATGGAAATTCTCGAAGGGACCGATCGCGAAAATGCAGCCATTTCCATGGACACGCTGCAGGCGAAAATTGCGGCATCGACTTCCTGCCACGCGGCAATCAAGGTGAACATGCCGCTGGACCAGAAGAAAATGGAATGGCTGCTCGGCGAGCTG
>DATGJQ010000078.1:0-2126 GCA_035295105.1 Candidatus Acidiferrales bacterium
ATTCTCTGCACGTTCTGGGAAAACTGGTACGACATGCAGGTCAAGACCGTGCAATACGGCACGGGCGAGCGCGGCAAAAGGAGCCGCGTACACGGCGAACTGGTCTGCGGTCCTGAAATTCTTTCCGACGAAGAACTCGCGAAGAACCGCAGCGATTTCGGCGCCGAAATCGTCGCCCATCCGCTCGATGACGATTATCACCGCGCCCGCTCGCCGATCTGGTCGAAGGTCAAAGTGCCCTTCTTGTCCGCGGCCAATTGGGGCGGCCAGCCGCTGCATCCGCGCGGCAACTTCGAGGGCTTCGTCCGCGCAGCGTCAAAGAACAAATGGCTCGAAGTGCACGGCATCGAGCACTGGACGCATTTCTACACCGATTACGGCCGCGAGTTGCAGAAGCGTTTCTTCGATTATTTTCTGAAAGGCGAAAAAAACGGCTGGGATCGCGAGCCGCGCGTGCGATTGCAGATTCGCCACCTCGATCGCTTCGAGGAGCGCACCGAGAATGAGTGGCCGCTGGCGCGAACGCGATGGACGAAATTCTATTTCGATTTTGCGAACGGGGTGCTGGCCAGTGAGGCGCCCGCCGCTGACGGGAGCGCCACGTTTGAAGCCATGGGCGACGGCATCACCCTGATGACGCCGCCGCTGACGAATGAAACGGAAATCACCGGCCCTTCCGCCGTAAAGCTTTTTCTTTCGTCGAGCACCGTGGACGCCGATGTTTTCGCGGTGCTGCGAGTCTTCACTCCCGATCTGGAAGAAATTGTTTTTCAGGGCGCGATCGATCCGCACACGCCGGTGGGACAGGGATGGCTGCGGGCTTCGCACCGTAAACTCGATCCGGCGCTATCGAAACCCTGGCGCCCGTACCACACGCATGACGAGATCCAGCCGCTCTCGTCCGGCGTCCCTGTGGAGTTGGACGTGGAAATCTGGCCCACCTGCATCGTGGTCCCCGCGGGTTTCCGGGTGGCGCTGACGATCCGCGGAAAAGACTACGAACACGCCCACCGCGGCGGAAAACTTTCCAATTTCAAGAATGAGCTGCGCGGCTGCGGCCCGTTCCTGCACGACGATCCGGCGGATCGTCCGGCCAATCTGTTCGCGGGCTTGACTACACTGCACAGTGATAAGGATCGCGAGCCGTATCTGCTATTGCCAATCGTTCCGAAGAAGTCGTAGGACAGGCTTCAGCCTGTCTGGTTTAGATTCGCGTTGGCGAAAATTTAAACCAGACAGGCTGAAGCCTGTCCTACTTAACCGACTTGCAGAAACGGCCGCAGGTCTCGGATGTTCTTTACGTTCTCGAGGCCCAAAAGATTTTGTATGAGGCTGGCGGCGTTTGCCTGGCCTAGAACCGGTTTCATCAGCTCGCGCGCTTTTGCCACCACCTCTTCGCGGGTCATCGGATTGGAAGGCGTGCCGCGGACGGAGACGACGTGCTCGACAATCCTGGTATTGTCCATCAACTTGATTTCCACGATGGCTTCGCGGCGCGGCAGGGCGCGCTGAAGTTCATCGTCGTCGAGGACCAGATTCACTTTCGCACGCATACGGAGGATCGCCGGATCTTGCATTCTTAACTTGTCGTGAGCCGATTTGAAATTCACGGTTCTGTCGATCAACATCACCGCGACCATGTGCTGCAGGCAGATATCCGGCATTTCGCGGTTATTCACGACGGAGCCCTGCGTCCTGGCTACCTGAACGTTCACCTCTTTTATCTGATCTATTTCGATGTGAGGATGCGACTTGATCAAAAATTCCAACGCATCGAGCGGGGCCTGAATGGGCGCGCCGACGGTCCATTTCTTGATGTCCGTGGCCACGATCTCGAAGCGTTCGCCGAGCTTGTCCACCAGGCCCGCGGGATTGGCTTGCGGAGCGTAAGCCTGGAAAAAATTGTCGGCTCCTGAAAAAATGTCATCGACGCCGGTCCAGCCGGATTCGACGAGCAGCGCCGAAGTGACTCCTCCACGCGCAGGCATTCCGGCGTACACGAATCCTTTCTCGATGTGCTGGGTGTCGCGCTGCCACGCGGCGATGCCTGAGGATTGCTGCGCGGTGTAGTCCAGCACCCAGCGCATCTGCTGCGGATTGAGGTTGGCCGCGCTGGCCGCGGCCGC
>DATGJQ010000079.1:0-18706 GCA_035295105.1 Candidatus Acidiferrales bacterium
AAAAGCGTAAATCCAGCTCAGAATTGTGATCGCCGTGAAGCAAACAGCGAGCGCCCACGAAATGGATCGTAGGCGCAGTAATATCTCGGCGGGGAAGCTGCTCAACTGCCACGCCACAACTGCCGCGAACAACAAAAACACCGAGAAAAAAAGCCCGAACGCGCTGAAGAAATCCCAATACGTCCGGTTAAAACCCTGTGCGTTGAAATGGATGGTCCGCATGGAATCGATCAGCGAGCCCACTCCCCATTCGGGATCGGTCTGGCGGAACCCCAGCGTATGTCCGAGGGCAAAAAGCACGAGGAGCACGGAAGCGATTCGATACCATAAAGAGGCCTTCATGCGTTGCCTCCCGGCGTTCAATGCGCGGAAGTGTACCACGTCGACTGCGGGCCACAACTGGCGGGGAGAGAAATTACTCCATGATTTCGATGCAAGCCCGCGAATCGCACACGAATGGAATTTCTTAGTCCAGGAGAGCAATCGCGTCGCCCGGCCGGACGCTGCCCTCGGTCAACACGGCGCCATAAATCCCGGCCATGCCTTCGTGGTCGCGAGCCAACCGCTTCATCACCTCGGGGTTGGCCTGCACCGTGTCGGGGTCGAGCGTGATCATCTTGCAGCGCGAGTCGCGCTTCTCCACGGCGATCTGCGCCCGGGCGCCAATTCGCAAAGTCCGTCCGACAAACTCATCCTCGCCGAAAGCTTTTCCTGATTCGAGATGGATGTAAAGATTGGCGCGGAATCGCCGCTCGTCGGCGGCCACTCCGAACTCCTTGCTCAGCTGGCGCACGGTTTGCATCGATATGATCGACACGGGGCGGCAATCGGTCATGGCGCGAACGGAACGCAGCAGCGTCAGTTCATGGCTCTCGGGAATTCCCTCGCGCAGCATGCTTATCAGGCGGGGATCGTCGATGGCGAGGCGTTCTCCGGCAGGCGTATCAACGTCCACCACGAAATCGGCGAGATCGGCATAGACAGGAGTGAGGCCCGATCCCAGCGCTTCCGCCTCGGCCAAATTAACCGGCTTCATAGCGCGTTCCGGATGCCGGAATCTTGGGCGGTAGAGCAGCAAAGATTCCTGTTCGCGCCCGGTCAGGTAGGGGAAACCCTTCGGCGCCGCCGAACTGCGGAAGGCGTGCACGCGGTCACCGTATACGCCGGGGAACCCAACGAAGGCTTCCTGCAACTCGTCCCCGCGCATGCTCTTGACCGGGTAGCGCCACAAACTCTCGATCTTCCCGACGATTTTCATCGCAGCCCTCTGTGATATTTGACGGGGCAGGTCAAAGGCATCGCAGATTGGAAATCGCGTCCCGCAGTTTTTGGTGGATCTCCAAACCATCGTTCGCGGTCAGGGCCGCCTGGCGCTGTTGGATGGCTTTCAGCGCGATCGCGATCTTCACTTTCAGCTGATCCAGCCGCAGTTCGAGAAGTGCTTCGACGTATCGCTGCTCCCATGCTTCCGCCGGTTGCCACGCGGCGGCCAGGCAGCCATCAGAAAATACCCAGGAGCGATATTTGACCAGGATGGGCGCCCCGCTCCTATTGCTGAGAATGAAGTCACCCTCTTGAAGGCCCTGCTTCAGATACGATTCAAAACGAGGAGCGACCTCGGCCGTGTCGTAGCTGATCTGCTCGATGGTCTTGCCTAACATTTCCGCCCGGCTGAACCCGAGAAGCTCGCAAACACCGTCGGAGCAATCCAGGAACCGTCGTTGCGGGTCGGCGAACACGACATACTTCTCGTCAATCAGCTCAAGATGGTTATGGTTTCGGATCGCAGCCACCCGTGAAGTATGCTTTTTATATCGCGCAATTCCGTATCGGGCAAGTTCTACCCGCCGAGTTAATTAGTTGGAGGAGTAACGTTTCGCCGGTTTGAGTAGAGCCTCAATCGGCCGGGCCGGAGAATCGCTCCATCCATCGACAACTTCAGCGCAAGAGGATTGTACTTGTCTAAATTCAAATGGATGTATACTTTTAGCCCGAAAGACGCGGAAAACAAGTCCCGGCCGCCCCCAGGTGTGAAGGAGTTCCCGTGAGTCCGAAGCAATCCGGTCGAAGAGGATTTCTAAAAAATAGCGCGGCGTTGATCGGCGCGGCGGTGGGAGCAATTCCGGCCGCCGCCGACCAGCCCATGTCCGATAACATGGAATCGAAGGACATTAAGGAGTTAATCGCTTATGGCGAACGCTCCCATTTTGTCAAATCGATCCGCTTCCCGGTGGCCGAGCGAATGTCGCCCGATGATTTTGGAATGACTTTTCATGTGGTGTCGCCGATTCAGGACCAGGTGGGCATCATCACTCCCTCGTCGCTTCACTACATCGCCACGCACCGCGGCTCCTACGTGCCGGATATCGACCCGTCGGAGCACCGACTCATGATTCACGGCATGGTGGACCGGCCGCTGGTTTTCACGATGGACGAGCTCAAGCGTCTCCCTTCCGTCTCTCGAATTCATTTCATCGAGTGCATCGGCAACCGCGCCAAGCCCTCGCATAAGACGGCGGAGGAAACGCACGGAATGACCAGTTGTTCCGAATGGACCGGCGTGCTGCTTTCCCTCCTGCTGAAGGAAGCCGGCGTGCAGAAAGGCGCGTCCTGGGTGGTGGCGGAAGGCGCGGAGACGGTGAAGGGCGCGACGACCATCCCGCTCGACAAAGCCATGGACGACTGCATGGTCTGCTACGGTCAAAATGGCGAGGCGGTGCGCCCGCAGCAGGGTTATCCTTTGCGCCTGCTCGTTCCGGGTTTCGAAGGAATTCATAACATCAAGTATCTGCGGCGAATCAAGGTGGTCGATCAGTATTACATGACCTACAACGACTATGGGCATATCAATGCCGACGCGCGAGTCGCCGCTCTCGGTACCCAGTTGGGTCCGAAATCGATTATCACGTTTCCTTCCGGTGGCCAGAAGCTGCTAGGACCCGGATTTTACGAAATCACCGGGCTGGCATGGTCCGGCGGCGGCGCAGTGAAGAGCGTCGAGATTTCGACCGATGGAGGCCAGTCTTGGAAGGCCGCTGAATTTCGGTCGCCCTGCTATCCCATGGCGCATGCGCGCTTTGGCTTCAATTGGAAATGGGATGGAAAGGAATGCGTGTTGATGTCACGCTGCATCGACGAACTGGGCACCGTGCAACCGACCCGAGCCGAGATTGGCAAATACTGGAACAAGCCGGTCGACAAGGATTTCCAGGTACCGGGAGCCGACAACAGCGTTTTTCCTTGGAGAATCGCCAGCGATGGGAGCGTGCACAATGGGCTCGCGTAGGATCAACTGGTTGACGCTGCTCTTTCTGCTACCCGCGACGGTTCTGGGCCTCAATCAGATTGCGACGGCGCAGTCGCCTACCTACGGCGTCGGGAGAACACCTACTGCGGAGGAAGTCCGCGCATGGGACATCTCAATCAGCCCTGACGGGAAGGAACTGCCGCCCGGGCACGGGAACGCCAAGCAAGGCGCGCAGGTCTATTTACTGCGTGGATGCGGGGCATGCCACGGAGTAACCGGTTCGGAGGGGCCGGCTCCGACCTTGATCAAGAGCGATGGCAAGACCAAGTCCCAATTCCCCTGTCTCGTTCCTTGCGTGAACGATAAAAACGTAATGGCGCTGCACTCGCCGTACGCGACGACCATCTGGGATTACATCCGCCGCGGCATGCCGCTCAACAGCGAAGGCAATCTGAAGCCTGACGAAGTCTACGCACTGACCGCTTTTCTCCTCTTCAAGAATGGCGTGATCGGTGAAGATGACGTCCTGGACCAGCAGACCCTGCCGAAAGTGAAAATGCCGAACAAGGATGGTGCCGGCATGCCTCCGGCATGGAAGCATGGGCAGCCGCGTCTTGCCGGCTATCCCTGATCCTTTTTCCAGTGATTCTCGTTAAATTCAAAAGATAGCAGTGGCCCGCGCAAGCGGTCATCCGGAATTTGCGCTCGTCTTTCCGCTCGGCAGCACTTCGCGCCTTGACTATGCCTGTCCCGAATCCCGACCCCCAGGACAGTTGGCGTTCGGACACCCTACAGGGAATCCCCAGTGCGCAAAATCCTTCCTGCGAGCTAAGGTGAATGGCAGGTCGGAGGAGGGCCAGAACATATGCGGTATGTGTTGAAAGCTACGCTGTTTGCAGCAATCGTCTTCACCAGTGTTTCCACGGCTCGCGCGCAGGTTTCCATCGGCATCTCGATCGGCGCGCCACCGCCACCTCGCGCGGTTTATGTTGAGCCGCCGACGCCGGGACCGGAATTCATTTTTGTGCGTGGGTATTGGTATCCGGTCGGGAGGCATTACAAGTGGCATGCGGGCTACTGGACTCGGCCACCGTATGAAGGGGCCAACTGGGTGCCGCCGCACTACGAGGGCGGACAATATTTCGTGGGTTACTGGGCGGGAGACCGCGGCCGGATTGAGCACGACCACCACTGGGACCGGGATCACGACCGGGACCATGACTATGACCGGGACCACGATCGCGGCCATGGTCACGATCATGATCATGACCACGATCATGATCGACACGACCACGACGACAGATAATCTAGTTAAAGCCGTCGAAATTACACACTGGTTTTCTGTGCGGCATCGAAGTCGGTCGATTCGGAGAGTTCGCGCCATCTGACGACTTCCTGTTCCACAATCGCACGCTTCTCCGCGATGCGCGCCAGTGTGTCGGGGCCCAATGGCAAACGGAGCGGGGGTTCCGCCGAGTTGGCAATCTGAATGAGCGCCTGCGCTAATTTTCGCGGATCGCCGGGCTGGCGGCCGTTTCGCTGGGCCGCCACCGCCGGCAAGTTTCCGACGGTTGGCGCGTAATCGGGAATGCGTGTCGCAGCAGTCTTCAGCGAATCGCCGCCCAGAAACTCCGTGCGGAAGAATCCCGGCTCGACGGCGGTCACGTGAATTCCCAAGGGCGCGAGTTCCGCGTGAAGCGCCTCGCTGATGGCTTCGACGGCAAACTTGGTGGAGGCGTACAAACCCCATCCTGCGTGGGCCAGGTGTCCGGCGTCCGAAGACATGTTGATGATGTGCCCAGAGTGCTGTTTGCGCATCGCGGGCAGGACGGCCCGCGTCACGTTCAGGAGTCCGAAGACGTTGGTACGATAGAGACTCTCAACCTCCTGCGCGCTCGCTTCCTCCACGGCCGCCAGCAAACCGTATCCAGCATTGTTGACCAGCACGTCGATGCGCCCGAACTGCGCAAGCGCCGTGGCGACGGCTTCCTTGGTCTGCTTCTCGTCCGTTACATCGAGCGCTACTTTGAACGCATTCTGGTTCTCGTCGAGAAAATCCAGCGCCGCGGCCTGCCGCGCCGTGGCCACTACTTTGTCGCCCGATCTCAGCACCGCCGTGGAAATTTCCGCGCCAAAGCCGCGTGAAGCCCCGGTAATCATCCAAACTTTCTCGCCCATCGCTGACTCTCCCCAAAAGATTCGATTGTGACCTTTCCACAAATAATCGCGCCCATACAGTAGCGCTTTAAAGGCTAATCAGGTTGCAGAAAAAACTCAAACCTGTCATCCCGAAGGGCTGGGTTTGCCCGAGGGATCTGCTGTTGCCTTAAATTCACGGAAAAGCAGACCATCGCGTCGGTCCGGATGACACAAGAGGCATGGCTTCTAGGAACAAGGGGCCTGATTCCTGCGCACAAGGCGATAGGGAGTCGTAGTGAGCAGAAAAACAAGCAGGGGCGGATGCCCGCCCCCGCCATCACGCCTGCAAATCGGTAGCGTTACTTTTGGGCCGAGACTTTCATGTCGTCCGTTTCCAGCACGCCGATTCTGCCATTGGCAAAATCGGTGAACCAGACCCGGCCCTGGGGATCCAGCGCGAAAAATCGGACCATTTGGGTTCTGGACGGGAACGGATATTCCGTGAATTTTCCGGTGTTCGGATTGAAGCGGTCGATATTCGCGCCGAGATAATCGCCGATCCACAAATCGCCGGACTTCTTGTCCACCACGATTCCGTAGATTCCGATATTTTCCGTGGGGGCCTTGTAGTAAGTGATCTTTTCGGTCTTGGGATCGAACTTGCCGAGGCGGTGGTTGGTGACGTCTCCGAACCAGACATTTTGTTGCGCATCCAGTTCGATCCCGCGCACAAACTTCATGTCGGGTACCGGATACAGTTTGATCTCGCCGGTCTTGGCGTCCACCCGGAAAAGCCCCGCCTTCCCGGTCTCTCCATCGCTGGCGCCCCAGGCATTGTCCTGAGCGTCCACGGCGACGTCGTAGGTGCTGGGCGTTCCAAAAACGGTGAACTTCTGGCTGTGCGGATTGAATCGCGTCACGTTGCCGGAGGTCCAGATATTTCCCTGCGAGTCTTCGCGCAGCGTGTGGATGCCGGCGGTGTCGGGCACCGGATATTCGGTAAGCTTGCCGGTTTCCGGATCGATGGTCGAGAGTTTGCGGCCCTTCAGTTCCGTAAACCAGATCTGGCCATTGCGTCCCACCCACGGATTGTGCGGCACCGATTTCGGCGTCGGGCTGGCGTATTCCTGGAACTGCTCCTTGTTGTAATCGAAAGAACCAACTTTATTGGACAAGTAATCGAATTCGGTAAACCAAACTCTTCCGTCCGTGCCGATGCTCAGGCTGTGCGTCAAGTTTCGAGTCGGAGCGGTGTAATAGCGGAACGTGGCGTGGAGGGCTTCGTCACTGACTTCGACGTGGTGGACCTGTTCCTTCGTCGGGATGGGCGCGTCGGGACCGAAAACTTTTTCCAGGCTGGCGCTGATGTCCGTCAATTTCTCGGCGGATAGCTCCGGGATGAAAAATAGAGTACCCATGCGGGGAATGAATTCGCTCCATTCTTCCGCCGTCTGGCCTCTGCGCCGCATGATCCACGAAAAATTGTGGCAGGCCTGGCAGGTGCCCTCGATATTGCGGATGTCCTTGTCATTGCCGTACGCGGAAATATATTCGGCAGTTGATATTTGCGTCGGATTCCAATTGGCCTTCAGGCTGAAGGCGACATCCGCGGTGCCAGTCGAGATGGCCTGGTCCACCGTTTTGGAGGCGTATCCCCAGGCGGTCGCGGAAATTTTGTAGCTGCCGGGCTTCAGTCCGGTAATCAGGTACTTGCCCGAAGCGTCCGTGTAGCGCGAGACGCTCATGTTGTCGATGCGCGCCGTCACCGGAGCGCCTCGCAACGGCTTGCCCGCATCGTCGGTTACCACTCCCGACACGCTGCCGTCCGCGGTGGCCGCCGCCATGCGGGCGGGGACAGCGGCGATGACAACCGCAATCCACAAAGCCAACATAAAACACGCGGCAGCCAGCCGTTCGATTCCAGCCTGGATAGTTTGTTTTCTCATTGTTTGCGTTCCTTTCAACGGGGATGTCCATCCCAGCGTTACGGGCATCGCAATTTTAGTGCTGTGGGAAACCTAAAGGGGCCTTGGTGAAATTGTATAGCGCAAGAGCGCCGCGTTCGCAAGAACCGAATACTGGTAGGACAGGCTTCAGCCTGTCTGGTTTAGATTTGCGCATGACGCTAGCCAAAACCAGACAGGCTGAAGCCTGTCCTACTGGGTTGGTTGACACCTCCCGGACCCTCGGCTACGCTTCTTTCTCCTGATTTTCACCACTTTGTTCCACGGCATGAAAGAGGACTGGCGCGCATGGCGGATCTGAAGCTTCCTTCTCGCTCGGAAGATTTCTCGGAATGGTACAACCAGCTGGTGTTGCGGGCGGAGCTTGCGGATTACGCGCCGGTGCGCGGCTGCATGATTGTGCGGCCCTATGGTTGGGCCCTCTGGGAAAATATTACCGCGCAACTGGACCGGCGCTTCAAAGCCACCGGGCATGTGAACGCGGCGTTTCCGCTGCTGATTCCGCAAAGCTTCATCAGCAAGGAACAGTCGCACGTGGCGGGATTTTCGCCGGAGTTGGCGGTGGTGACCCACGGAGGCGGCGAAAAGCTGGAAGAGCCGCTGGTGATTCGCCCGACTTCGGAGACGATTATCGGGCATTCCTACGCCAAATGGATCCAGTCGTATCGCGATTTGCCGCTGCTGATCAACCAGTGGAACAGCGTGGTGCGCTGGGAACTGCGCACGAAATTGTTTCTGCGCACCCTGGAATTTTTCTGGCAGGAAGGGCACACCGCCCACGCGACATACGAAGAAGCAGAATTTGAAACCCGGCAAATGCTCGACATCTACACGGATTTCGCGGTCAACGAAGCGGCCATTCCTGTCATTCCCGGGCGAAAATCGCAGTCCGAGCGCTTTGCCGGCGCCGATGCGACGTACTCGATCGAAGCCATGATGGGCGACGGAAAAGCGCTGCAGGCCGGCACTTCGCACAATCTCGGCCAGAATTTCGCCAAAGCTTTTGAGATTCGCTACCTTGACCAGGCTGGCGCGTTGCAGCATTGCTGGACCACTTCGTGGGGACTTTCCACGCGATTCATCGGGGCCATCATCATGGTGCACGGCGACGATCAGGGGCTGATCCTGCCGCCGCGCCTCGCGCCGCACCAGGTGGTGATCGTTCCGATCTTCAAAAGCGATGAAGAAAAGGCCTTGGTATTCGAGGCCGCGAAAAAGATCCGCGAGCAACTGGTGAAGGCCGACATCCGCGTGAAGGTGGACGAGCGCGAAGGGCAGAGCCCGGGCTTCAAGTTCAACGATTGGGAAATGCGCGGCGTGCCCCTGCGCATGGAAATCGGGCCGAAGGATGTGGCCAAGGGCAGCGTGGTGCTGGCGCGCCGCGACCGGCCAGGCAAGGAAGGGAAGAGCTTCGTCTCGCAGGACGGAATCGCAGTGGCGGTGGCGGAGCAGTTGGCGGCGATTCAAAAGGCGCTCTTCGATCGGGCGCTGCAATTCCGCAATGCGCACACCTTCGAGCCCAAGAGCATCGACGAGTTCAAGACGGTGGTCGAGCAGGGTTTCGCGCGGTCAACCTGGTGCGGCGATGCCGCTTGTGAAGAGCAGATCAAGGAGACGACCAAGGCCACCTTGCGCTGCATTCCGATGGAGCAGCCTGGGGGGACGGGAGCCTGTCTTTTCTGCGGGAAGCCGTCGAACGAGATGGCCATCTTCGGCAAGGCCTACTAGGTTTCCAAGCCTCGTTTCACAATTAAATATAATATTTTCAATCAGTTGCGGAAAGTAACTGTGCCGAAACCGCACGCGCACTGGTTCTCGACACCCTCTCGCGCCGGATGCTAGCATTTTAGGTATGGAGCAATCCCCACGCCCACCCTCGCGTCGGAATGGCACTGGTGCGCCTGCCTTGCAACCGAGGCTTGCCCCTTGCGCTGGCAATCCCGGTGACGCCTTGCCCAAACGGAATGGCGAACGGGGCGCAGGCAACGTTAAAGCCATCGTTTGGACCGTCATTCTCGTGGCGTTTATCTATTGTGCCGTGATGGTGCTTCCGGTTCTGATCAGCGAATACGAATTCCAAGACAGCCTGCAGGAAATTGCGCGTTTTGCCAGCGTCAACCGCAGGAGCCCCGAGCAGGTGCGGCAATCCGTGCTGGATGAGGCGCAAAAAGAGGATCTGCCGGTGACCGCGGAAAATATCAAGGTAGACGGCTACGCGGGGAATATCCACATCAACGTCGAGTACTCGGTGACCGTGGATCTGAAGGTGTATCAGTGGACTTTCAACTTCCATCCGGACGCCAACAACGCTGCGCTATTATAGGAAGTGCTGGGGGAAGGCTGAAGGATGTCCGCTGAAAAGCTGTAGGCCTGCTCCGGCAAGGGCAAAAGGCGCATCTAAATATCCAATGGGGTATCCGGTAGGGTATCCATTGGGACCGGTAGCGATCCGGTGGACATCGGCGGGAATCAGGCCTTGAGGGCCATTGAAGTTTGTTCGCGGCGGAACGGAGAAACACCTTGCGTATTCGAATGGGCCGGGGTTTTTGGGGATCCCGGCTTGGGCTCGCCGTGTTTGGGTCAGCAGTTTTTCTGGTTCTGCTGGTAACCGGCATCGCAACGTATTACTGGATCTCCTTTGGCCGGATGATCGACCAGCGCCTTTCGGGACACATCCAACAAACCACCGCCAGGATTTACGCCGCGCCGATGCACATCTCGACGGGCGAAGCCATGACCGTCGAGGACATGGCCAATCACCTGCAGCGCGCAGGGTATAGCGAGCTGGACATTTCCGGCACTCCGGGACGTTACGTTCTCCACGGCAACGAAATCGAAATCCGCCCGTCAAGCGATTCATTTTTCGGTGCCAAGAACCGCCTGGTCGTGGATTTCAGCAAGAACGCCATTCAGAAAATCCGCTCAATGGATAGCGGGGCCGCCGTGGATTCGGCCGATGTTGAGCCGGAGCTGCTGACCAGCCTGTTCGACAGTTCCCGCGAGAAGCGCCGCGCCATCAGCTACAACGACATCCCCAAAGTGCTGCGCGACGCCGTGCTTTCGGTGGAAGACCGGCGATTTTTTGAGCACCCCGGCTTCGATCCTGTCCGCATTCTGGGCGCGGCCTGGGCGGACTTGCGGCATGGGGCGCGCGTGCAGGGCGGCAGCACCATCTCCATGCAGGTGGCCCGCAGTTTCTTCTTCAACACCGACCGGACCATCCGGCGCAAGGTAGCGGAGACGGTGGTGGCGCTGGAGCTGGAACATCGCTTCAATAAGCAGCAGATCTTCGAGCTTTACGCCAATGAGATTTATCTAGGAAATCGCGGCAGCTTCGCAATCCACGGATTTGGCGAAGCATCCCTGGCTTACTTCAACAAGGACCTTCGCGAAGTGACGCTGCCGGAAGCTGCGTTTCTGGCGGGAATCATTCATGCGCCAAATCGCTATTCCGCATCGGAGCGGCGCCCCGATCGCGCCGTCGAGGCGCGCGACCGCGCGCTGCTGGCGATGACCGAGAATGCCGCGATCACTCCTGACCAGGCGGCCGCGGCGAAGAAAACGCCGCTGCAAATCGTCGGCGGCGGACTGGAAGGCAGCACTGCGCCGTATTTCGTGGACATGGTGAAGGACCACCTGCTCGATCGCTTCTCCGAAGCGGACCTGCTGTCGCAAAGTTTCCGTGTGTACACGACGCTCGATCCGGAATTGCAGCGCGCGGCCAGCGATGCGGTGGATGCGGGTGCGAAGAACGTCGACGCCCAGCTGGCCAAGCGCTACGCGCGCTGGAAGAAGGAAGGCCAGCCCGCGCCACAGGCGCAAATTGCAATGATCGTTCTGGATCCACACACCGGCGAGATCAAAGCTCTGGTGGGTGGGCGGGATTACGGCGCGAGCCAGCTCAACCATATTCTCGCGCGGCGCCAGCCCGGCTCGGCGTTCAAGCCCTTTGTGTATGCCGCGGCTTTTGAAAGCGGCGTGGACGGTGTGCAGCCCATCGTGACTCCGGCCACCACGGTCATGGACGAGCCAACCACGTTCGATTTTGACGGCAAGGAATATACGCCCAGCAATTACGGCGAAAAATTCCGCGGACAGGTGACCGCGCGCGATGCGCTGACGTTCTCGCTGAATGTCGCTACGGTGAAAGTTGCCGAGCTGGTGGGCTACACGCGCGTCACCGACATGGCTCACCAATTCGGGCTCGATCCATCCATTCAGCCGACGCCGTCGGTGGCGCTTGGCGCGTACGAAATGACGCCCTTGGAAGTGGCCACCGGTTACACGATTCTGGCCAACGATGGCGTGCGCACTGAGCCGATGTTCATCCGCAACGTGGAGAATGCCCAGGGACAATCGCTGGAGGAAAATACGATTCGATCGCGGCGGGCTCTCGACCCGCGCGTCGCCTATCTGGTAACCAGCATGATGGAGGACGTCATCAACCGCGGGACGGGAGCCACGGTTCGCGCGCGCGGATTTAATGCCCCGGCGGCGGGGAAAACCGGCACGTCGCGCGACGGCTGGTTCGCCGGTTACACCTCGAATCTGCTGGCCATTGTGTGGGTGGGATTTGACGACAACCGTGACCTGGGCCTGTCCGGCGGCAGCGCTCCGGCGCCGATCTGGGCGGATTTCATGAAGCGCGCCGTGGCTTTACCCGCCTACAGCGACGTCAAGCCGTTCGTGATGCCGGAGGGCGTCACGAAAGTTACCATCGATCCGGAATCCCTGGCGCTGGCCACACCCGAATGTCCCACGACGCGCGAAGAAGTCTATATTCACGGCACCGAACCCACCGAGTTCTGCCCGCTGCACGGCGGGCAGCATATGGCCAGCGACACGCCTCCGGGCTCGTGGCTCTCGCACATTTTCGGCGGCGGGGATAAGTCCAAGGAAACGGACGCGGCGGCAAATTCAGCCGGGCATCCTTCGTCTTCGCAGCCAGCCTCCGCTGATAATCAGCAGCCCGAAGAACAGAACAAAAAAGGTGTCTTGCGGCGGATTTTTGGTATCTTTGGAGGCAAGAAAGACGCTGACAAGAAACAATCCGATTCCACCGATCCACAGCACTGAGGCGGCGTCCTTCGGAGGTGTTGGCCATGTACCGGAAGCCTCCTTCCACCATTCATCTAATCGTATTTTCGATCCTTGTTTTTTCGGCATTTTCTTTGCGCGCTTTTTCCCAGCAGACGGCTCCGCCCGCTCTTTCACCCAATGAAATGCAGGAGGAGCGTGCCAAAGTGCAGATGGCGGAGAAGCGCTACGAAGCGGCGATCCAGTCCTACCAGGATTTATTGAAGCTCGAGCCGAAGAACGGCCAGAAGAACGCCGTGTTCCTGAACATGATCGGAATCGCCTACCTGGACCTCGGCAATTACGATCAGGCCAAAAGATCTTTCGCGCGCTCTGCCAAGGCCGACAAGAAATATGCGAGCGCCGTCAACAATCTGGGGATGGTCTACTACCACCAGAAAAATTTCCGCAGCGCGATCCGCGAATATCAGAGGGCCGTGGCCATCGATCCGGCTCAGGCGGGGGCCCACTCCAATCTGGGCTTTGCTTACTACAATTCTAACAAGTTCCCCGAAGCCGCCGCCGAGTTTCAGAAGGCGCTGGAGATCGATCCGCTGATTTTTGAGCGCAACGATCGCGCCGGCGCTGTGGTGCAGGACCGCTCCGTCAACAACCACGGGCTCTTCTTCTTCACCATGGCCAAGGTCTACGCGCAGAAGGGCGACGCCGCGCACTGCGCGCAGTACCTGCGAAAATCGCTGGATGAGGGTTACAAGGACGTGGGCAAGGCAGCCACCGACCCGGAATTCAAGGACGTGATCAACGATCCCGCGGTGCAGGACGTGCTCCTGCGAGTAACACCGCCGGAACAACAGAAGACCACCGCTACGCATCCTGGCGCTTGATTCGGCAGTGAGGTAGGACAGGCTTCAGCCTGTCTGGTTTAGATCTCAGTCGGCCGCAAGTCTAAACCTGACAGGCTGAAGCCTGTCCTACTCTGTGGCACGTTTGGCGTCACGCCCGAGCGCCGGTTGCTCGGCCTCTGTTACAATCGGTACACGATGCGTCCCCGAATCTTTCGCATTGGACTTTTTGTCGCATGCGCCGCGTTTTGCGGTGCCTTCTTGCTGGGCCGCGGCCTTCCGGCGCAGTCCACGCCGGCGGCTTCGAGCGCAGCCGCGGAATCGCACCACGACACGCTGCTGATTTTTCCCTTCGAGAACGACAGCCGGATCGCCACTTTGGACTGGATGGGCGAGGGCCTGTCGGAATTGACCGCGGAACGGCTCCAGGACCGCGACGTGCGCGTATTTTCCCGCGAGGATCGTCTGGCAACTTTGGAGCGTATCGGGCTGCCGGATTCGGCGCGATTTTCTCACGCCACTCTTATCAAGATTGCGGGGGAAGCGGACGCGGACATCGTGGTTTACGGCCGCTTCCAATCGGACGGCAAGACGGCGACGCTGGAGGCGCGGGTGCTCCGCCTGAATCCGCCGGCGCTTTCGCCTCCGCTTCGGGAAACGGCCTCCATGCAGGATTTGCTGCGCGCGCACGCCCGCCTGAGTTGGCAGATTTTATGCGCGCTGGACCAGAAGCAATGCCCGCAACAGGGCGCCAATCGCGACGAATCCAGCTTTACCGAGCCGCCCGCCACGTTGACGCAGGACGCACTGGAAAATTTCGTCCATGGAATGGCTGGAGCGCAGGACGACGAGCGGCTGCGTTCGCTGCGCGAAGCGGCGCGGCTCGAACCCGCCTGGGACCGCCCGGCGTTTGAATTGGGGCAAATTTATTTCAAGAAGCGCGATTGCGATTCGGCGCTGGTGTGGTTCTCCCGCGTGCCTCCCAACCGGCAGGATGGGCCGGAAGCCAGCTTTGATACCGGCGTCTGCCACCTGGCCCGCAATGACGCGGCGCGCGCGGATGCCGCGTTTTCCGGATTGATCGAACGCACCAAAAAGTCCGGAGAGAAAAACTCGATCCCGGATTTGCCCGAGATGCACAACAATCTAGGCGTGGCGCGCCTGCGGCTGGGGAAATGGAACGAAGCGGGAACGGAGTTCGATCGCGCCGCGGCGCTGGACCCCGAAGACGCCGACTACTGGGTCAACGTCGCGCTCGCCAAGCTTAGCGCCAAGCAGGGCGCGGCGGCCATCGCTCCTCTGGAGCGCGCGAGAAAAATCGCTCCCGAGGACAAGGAAGCGCGCGCGCTGCTGATCGCGTCGCTCGATTATGTCGGGCGCGCTTCGGACGCGGCTGCCATTCGTGCCGAGCCCGTCGAAGCAGCGGACAAAACGCCGCCGCCCAACCTTCAGGATGTGGCCGGACTTTCGCGTTTAGCGCGTGTCTCGAGGAGTTTGGATCGCACACTGATTCGCCAGGGCGCTGAACCCGCTGAAGGGCAGTCGCCGGCAGGGAAGGCGACTCCCAAGCCCGACACTGGCGGAGCGCACCCATGAAAGACGATGATGACCGCGCAATAGGCCTGCGGCGTCCGGAGAGGGGCTCTTGGCTCCGTGCGCGAGCAGTCTTTGTATCGGCGGTCCTTTTGCTTTGCGGTGCGTTGACGATTCGCGCGCAGTCCCCTGACGCGAGAGTTTCCTCTTCACTTCCAGAAACCGCGAAAGTTCTTGAGCTCCGCATCGGCGATGAAATCGAGCCGGTGATGGCCGAGTATGTGGATAACGGCATCGACGAAGCCGCGCGGATTCACGCCAGCCTCATTCTGATCACGATGGACACTCCGGGCGGGCTTTCCACCGCGATGGAGGACATCATCCACCACATTCTGGATTCGCCCGTTCCGGTGGCGGTTTACATTTCACCGGTCGGCGCGCGCGGGGCTTCGGCGGGATTTTTTATTCTGGAATCCGCGGACATCGCGGCCATGGCCCCGGGTACGCACAGCGGCGCGGCCTCGCCGCTGCTGGCCATCGGCGGGGTGCCGCTGCAAGTGGATGAAACGTTGAAGAAAAAAATATTGAACGATGCCACCGCGTTTCTGCGCAGCTACTCGGCCAAGCGCGGGCGCAATGTGGAGCTTGCCGAATCGGCAGTGGTAGACGGCAAGGCGTGGACGGAAACGGAAGCGCTGGACGGAAAACTCATTGATGTGACGGCCAATTCAGCGGAAGACCTGTTCGCGAAACTGGATGGCCGGATGATCAAGCGTTTTGACGGATCCACGTCGCAGCTGGCCCTGCGCAATCCTCAGATCGTTTCCTTCTCGATGTCCATGCGCGAGCGTTTCCTTTCACGCATCGTGCAGCCCGACGCGTTTTTTATTCTGCTGATTGCCGGAGTGCTGGGGCTGTACACGGAGTTCACGCATCCGGGGATGGTGGCGCCGGGAGTGATCGGGGGAATCGCGCTAGTGCTGGCGCTGTACGCGATGCAGATTTTGCCGGTGGCTCCGGCGGGCATTGTCCTGATTTTTCTGGCGCTGGGATTATTTATTCTGGAGGCCAAGTACACGAGCCACGGGGTGCTGGCGATCGGCGGGATCGTGGCCATGCTGCTGGGCGCCCTGATGCTGGTGCGCTCGCCGCTAACGCACGCGGGAGTGAGCCTGGGCGTGGCCTTCGGCGTGACTCTGCCGTTTGCGCTGCTTACAATTTTCCTGATGCGCCTGGTGCTGAGCTCGCGGACCTGGAAGCCTTCTACCGGCGTCGAGCAGCTGGTCGGCTCGCCGGGTGAAGTGACCGAGCCTCTGGTGCGGCACTCGGAAGGCGAATTATTTCAGGGTATGGTGCGCCTGCACGGCGAATTGTGGCGCGCGGTGGCGCGAGAAGAAATTCCGGCGGGCGCCGAAGTTCGCGTCACGCGCATCGACGGGCTGACCTTGCATGTCGTGCTTTCCGGCCATTCCATGAAAAGCGCGTGAACCCGCGCTCCATTCCAGCCTCAACTAGAGTACGATAAGCGTGGCGCGCCGCGCCGGATCATTTTTGAGCCGCGGCGGCCGGGTCCGAGCCAGGACATTGTTGGGAGGGCGAGAAAATGGATTTCTCACTGTACGGGCTCATGATCGCGGTATTTATTTTTCTCATTTGGTTTTGGAATTCTTTGTACGTGATCAAGGAGTGGGAGCGCGGTGTGGTGCTTCGGCTGGGGAGAATGCAGCCCGACGCCAAGGGCGCGGGATTGCGCGTGGTGTTCTGGCCGATTGAGACGCTGTACCGGATTTCGCTGCGCATCGAGACCCTGGACGTGCCCTCGCAGGACATCATCACGCGGGACAACGTTTCGGTGAAGGTGAACGCGGTCGCGTATTTTCGCGTGGTAGACGCGAATCTGGCCCTTTCGCAGGTGCAAAATTATCTTTACGCGACTTCGCAGAAGGCGCAAACCACTTTGCGCAGCATTGTCGGTCAATTTGAGCTTGACGAAATCCTCGCCGAGCGAGAAAAAGTAAATAGCAAATTGCAGGTTATTCTGGACCAGGACACGGAGCCCTGGGGAATTAAAGTAACGAAAGTCGAAGTCAAGCAGGTGGATATTCCGGAGCAGATGCAGCGCGCCATCGGCCGGCAGGCGGAGGCGGAACGCGAGCGGCGCGCGAAAGTCATTCACGCGGAGGGTGAAGCGCAGGCCTCGGCCAAGCTGGCCGAAGCCGCCCAAGTGCTCGAAACGCAGCCCGCCGCGATTCAACTCCGCTATTTGCAGACGCTGACCGAAATCGGCGTAGAAAAAAATACCACCATCGTGTTCCCGCTCCCGATCGATATCATCAACGAGTGGGTGAAGGCGATCGGTACAAGAAGATAGATGGCATCCAGAAAAAGCGGCGGCGATTTCATTCTTGAGAGCAAGCACCTGGTGGGATTGTTTGTACTCCTGGTGGTCATTTTTGGAGTGGTCTTCACACTGGGATACCTGCTCGGACGCGGGCAGTACGATTCCAAATTGCGCGCCGTCGTCGGCACGCCCGTGGGATTCGATGACACCACCGCCGCGGCTCCCGTAGCCAAATCCAAATCCCGTCCGGAATCGGAAGACGCGCAAGTACCGAAGAAAAATTCGGACTGGGATTTTTATCACTCCGCGGAACCGCAATCCGGCGCGGATCACCTGCAACCGGCGCCCAAGAATGTAAGCTCCACCAACGTGCCCGCGGCGCCGCCCAAACCGCCCGCGCACTCGGCCAAGCCTGCGGCGCCCGCGAAATACAAGTCCGATACGGACGGCCCGCTGATTCCGAAGGGCGCGATCATGCTGCAAGTTGCAGCCGTGCTCCATCAGGATGACGCACTGGCGCTGGCGCAGGCGTTGCAGCAGAAGAAATTCCCCGCGATCGTTCTGACGCCCGGACCCGACAAACTTTACCGCGTGCAGGTCGGCCCGTATCCGGACAATCAGACCGCGTCCAATGCGCGACAGGACCTTGAGGCCAAGGGCTTTAAATCCATCATCAAGCGTTAATCTCCATTCCAATATCTCCCGCAGGAATCAAGCGTATGCCAGATCGAGTAGGACAGGCTTCAGCCTATCTGGTTTAGATGTCTGCATGACACGAACCAAAACCAGACAGGCTGAAGCCTGTCCTACTTGAGAGGAACGCAACTTCCGCTGCCCTGCGATGTCCTTGATCTGTCCTTTAGGGCAGTAGACCCTGCTGCGCGCGTGCTTGTAATGTGCTTCGCGCAGGCGGTTCCTCCGCCCAGTCGGAGTTCCAAAATGACCGAAAATGTTGCAGTCGTTGAATTCAAGCAGGGGATGCAAAAGCTTCGCGACGCGCATCCGAATAGCGCCCTGGCCCATTTTCGCAAGGCGGCGGAACTCGAAAAAAACAACCCGTATTTCATATCCTACGTCGGGGTGTCGCTGGCGCGTGCCGAAAGAAAATGGGCGCCCGCTTTGGAACTCTGCGAAACGGCGCTAAGCCTGAAGCGTAATGACGCCCAGCTCTACCTGAACCTTGCAGAAATCTACACCGCCGCCGGACGGCGGGAGGAAGCGCTGTTGACCCTGGACCGGGCCCGCGCATCCCTCGGGCCGCTCCCTCGCCTGCAGCAGGCCCGCCTGAAGCTCGGCAGCCGGCGTCCTCCGGCCCTGCCTTTCCTTGACCGGCAAAATGTCCTGAACCGGCAGCTGGGAATTTTGCGGCACCGGGTACTTGAATGGATGAATAGCACACGGTTCCCGGTGCCACATTCATCGTAGTGCAGCGTCGCAACGCATAGCGGCGCGCCCCACCGCACGCGGTCTGTATGTGGAATTTCGAATAATCCCCATACAAGTCCTTTGGTTTCAAAGTGACATATTCCGGCACATGAGGTGCCATTAAATGGCCGGATTCCAAAATTTTTATCCTGTTTCGGTCTTTCCCAAATCCGGAAAT
>DATGJQ010000080.1:0-3042 GCA_035295105.1 Candidatus Acidiferrales bacterium
CTTCACGCGCGGTTTTAACGGCAATTGAGCGTCGCTTGATGATGCCCGGAATCGACCCACCGGGCAAACGGTTTTCCGCGGCGCTCCGTGTAAGTGACAGGGGTTTGACGCCGCGCCGCTGCCGGGAGATGCCTGTGGCACAGACTTCCGTGGCACAGACTTCAGTCTGTGGGGTTCCACTCAACGGCCCGGACTGCCGGCAGTCGCCAAGATCAAACGAAAATCTACAGACTGAAGTCTGTGCCACTGGCCTCGGTTGATGTTTGCCTTAGCACGCGAGATACTTTCCGGCATGTACAGTTCCGCCGTCCTCGACCATTTCCAAAATCCGCGCAATGCGGGCACGCTTGAATCAGCCTCGGCCACCATCTCGGTGGAAAATCCGGTGTGTGGAGACATCCTGGAACTCTCCGCCCGCATGGAGGGCGGCCGCATCGCGGAAGCCCGGTTCCGCACACGCGGCTGCGTGACTGCGCTGGCCTGTTCGTCGCTGCTTACTGAACTGCTGCGCGGGAAGACCCCGGCCGAGGCCCGCTCCATCACTTCGGAACAAATCTCCGAAGCACTCGGCGGACTTCCTCCGGCGACGCTGCACGGCGCGCAACTGGCGCGCGACGCCGTTCAAGCCCTGCTTGCAAAGTTGAATTAGCGGCTCACGCGAAAATCCATAAGAAAAAGGGGAAGAAGGGAACACGAAATTTGCTGATTTTTCTGTGCCCGCCCTCCGGGAGCCTATTTCTCATCCGCGCCGATGGCGCGTTTCAGCATGTCGGGATCGTTCAGGTTGAGGACCACTCCTTCTTCATCGGTGGGCACTTCGAGCACGTCGGCGGCGTGCGCCCAGACCACGGTCCGCGCGCCGGTTTCGGCCGGGGCGGCCAGCAACTCCTCGAACAGCGCGCTGGAAAAAATCACCGGATGCCCGCGACGTCCCTTGTAGGTGGGCAGAACAATCGCTTTCTTCTCGTCATAGAAATGTTGCACCAGATCGCTGACCAGCACTGCGCTCACCAGGGGATGATCCACGGGGCAGAGCACCATCCCGTCCACATCCGTTCCCTCGAGGCTTCGCACGCCGGCCCAGATCGATGAGAGTTGGCCTTGCTTCCACCGCGGATTCAGCACGACGATGGACGGATCGAGTTTCGCGACGCTGCGAATCACTTCGGCGCCCGCGCCCAGTACCACGCGCGTCACGCCGATGCGCGGATGGCGCGTTACCTGGATTAAATGTTCGAGGAAAGTCCCTTCGCGATAGGGAAGCAGCGCTTTCGGCCTTCCCATCCGGGTCGAGGCGCCGGCGGAGAGGATAACGGCGGCAAGCAAACGGGTTCCTCTGTTCAGCAGCTGGAAGTCTACGACGAGCGTTCGCTGTGAACCGGCGCCGCTGCGGCGTTTTCGATTCGCAATGCCTTGTGCGGAAGATTGCTCGCGCCGCGGCGCACCGCGATCAGTTCCGCGGTGATGCTGATGGCAATCTCTTCGGGCGTCAATGCGCCGATGTCCAGGCCGACGGGAGCGTGCACTCCGGCAAATTTCTCCGGCGCAACGCCTTCCTTCTCCAACGCGCGGTATACCGACAGCACCTTGCGCTTGCTGCCGATCATTCCGATGTAGCGCGGCGAAGTGCCCACGGCCCACCGCAGCACGTGCATGTCGTCCTTGTGTCCGCGCGTGACGATCACCATGTAGGTGGCCGCGGTCGGCTTGATTTTCTCAAACGCCTCTTCAAAGCTGGTGCAAATTTCCTGGGCCATCGGAAAGCGCTCGCGGTTGGCAAACGATTCGCGGTCGTCGATCACGCCGATGGCAAATCCGGCGGTGTGCGCCGCATTGGCCAGCGCGATGGACACGTGCCCCCCGCCGAAAATGTACAGGATCGGCTGCGGCAGAATCGGCTCGACAAAAATTTCCAGAGTCCCTCCACAAATCAGGCCGTTGTCGTAATTGGCCTCGTTATTCAGGCTGAAGGTCATCTTGCGCGGCGCTTCGGCCTGCATCACTTCCTTGGCCGCCGCCCATACTTCCGCTTCCACGCAGCCGCCGCCGATGGTCCCGGCGATCGACCCGTCTTCGCGCACCAGCATGCGTGAGCTCTCATAGCTCGGGATCGAGCCGTTGGTGTGGACAATGGTAGCCAGCGCTCCGCGCTTTCCGGAACGGCGGAGCTTGACCACTTCTTCAAATAAATCCATAGGGAAGCGCCTGAACGTAGGTTACGGCGCGCGCCCCGGCGTGTCAACGCCTACGCCGTCCGCTGGATGGCAATAATTACCAATTTCTCAAGAAGGTAGGTCCGCCGAGGAGTGGGATTCACAATTCGCCGGAAGGGCAACCCGGATTTGGCGAACCGTGCACAATCCCACTCTCGGTGATCCGCGGCGGACCCTCTGAGGGAGACGCGGGGAAAAACGACGGCGGTATCTAAATTTCGCGGCGCGCTTCGTCGGCCTCCTCCGCCAGATCGCGCAGGAAATCGAAGAAGTAGTGCGGCTGGCCGATGAACAGGCCGTCAGCCGTAAGCGCCTTTACGGCGCCCATCGCTACTCCCTTGGTCGCCGTCGGACGAATGATCGAGCACACCGGAAGCTTCTTGCTGAGGAAAACGGTCGGTTCCGGCATGATCAAGTTGGACTGCAGCGTCTCCGGCTGCGGGATATCGGCGGTCAGGTCCGGAAACACCAGCTTGCCGTCAGTAAGCGGAATGGCGTTGCCGGCCTTATCCTGCCAGGTCTGGAAATGCATGATCTCTGTGCCGCCGATACTGAGAACGATACGCAAAACCTCCACGTTGGACACGCGCTGCGCCAGCGAAGCGTACAGGCTGGTTCCGCCCTGCTCGATGAACGCAAAATGAAAGCCCGCGGTGTTGGCGATCGCCTGTACGTGATTGTTAACCGGCACATTGGTGTTACCGAATTCCAACTCCGCGTTGTTCCGCGGAATGGCTGGGAATTTTCCCGCGGCCAGCGTGGGCACGGCATTCGGAAAGGTGTCGCCGAAATCCGGGTTCATGTTTCCGCTGCGGTAGCGCACCCACCA
>DATGJQ010000081.1:0-32616 GCA_035295105.1 Candidatus Acidiferrales bacterium
GCGTCATTCACGCCGAGGCGGTCAAACTTAGCCTGCCGCTGCAATAGAACCAGGTCCTGCTGCTGCCGCGCCAGGCCCTCGAAGATCTGCATGAGCTGGGTGGCCGACGTGTTCATCGTGTAATTGAACGAGGTCTCGTGCGTTTCCGCGCCGTTTTCGTAGCGGAAAGTTTTCAGTCCGAGATTAGCGATCTTTTTCTGAATATCCAGGCTGGGCGTCGCGAAGTTTTTCAAGTCGGCGGCCAAATCAAAGATTTTCTTGCGCACATCGGCGCCGACTTCAAACGGCTCAGGGTCGGCATCCTCGTCCAACTGGCGAATATCGAAAGTGGCCTTGCCTTGTTCGCCGACTTTTACTTCGATGAATTCGGGATTGCTGCCCTTGAAAACGCGCCGGTAGGTGACCGTCGGGCCGTCGGGATTCGCTGCTGCCGCGTGGGCGAAAAGCCATGTGCCTGCGACGAGGCACATCAGTTGGAGGAGAAAACGGTTGCGCGTGGTCATCTTCCCTATGAGATGCGCGAAGCGGCGCCGCGGCTGCGTAAACCGCGCAGGGAAGATGCGCTCCGGGCTTCGGGTGATGTGGGTGCGCCTGACGGAGCGCTGAGCCGCGCGCGAAATCGCTCGGCCTGCACGTGGCAGAGCGCGATGGCCAGGGCGTCGGCGGCGTCCGCGGGCTCCGGCGTTTCGGACATGCCCAGCAGAGCGCGCACCATCAGCTGCATCTGCTCCTTGGCCGCGTTACCGTAGCCGGCCACCGAGGATTTCACTTCGCGCGGGGAGTAGCTGGTTACCGGAATGCCCTGCTGCGCGGCGGCCAGCAGCACCACGCCGCGAACTTCGGCCAGCCGGAGCGCCGTTTTGATGTTCAGCGCGGTAAAAACCGATTCGACGGCCACACCGTGGGGCTGAAATTCCTCGATTAACGCGGCAAGCAGGGAATGAATTTCGCGCAGGCGTTCGGGAAAATGTTCGGTGCCTTTGCGCGTGGCGCGCAGGGCGCCGAAGCGCAGCATGCGGCAGCGGCGTCCATCGCTTTCGATCACGCCGTAGCCGGTCGCGCCGGCGGCGGCGGGATCGACGCCGAGGACACGCAGGCAATCACCATCAGTTCGGGAAGAGAGTGGCACGGCATTGAGTGTACGGCGGCGCGGCGCGGCGAACCACAATTTTTTGGAGGGAGTGTTTTGTGGCACAGCCTTCAGTCTGTGGGGTTTCGTTCCTGCAAGGACCAACCCCCACAGACTGAAGTCTGTGCCACTTAAATCTACTGCGCGGCCATCACTGCTTGCATTTCTTTTTCGTCGATGTCGAAGTTGGCGGAAACTTTTTGCACGTCGTCGTGCTCTTCGAGCGCCTCAACCAGCCGCAGCATCTGCGCCGCCTGATTGCCGGTGAGCTTGACGTAATTTTGCGGCACCCAGGCGATTTCCGCGGAATCCGGAGTGACGCCGCCCTTGGCCAGCGCTTCGCGCACCGGCTCAAAACTTTCAGGCGGAGTCAGCACTTCCCAGGCCTCGCCGTCATCGCGCAGATCTTCCGCGCCGGCGTCCAGCACGATGGAGAGCATCTTGTCTTCGTTGGCTTTTTCCTTGGCGACGACGATGTCGCCCTTGCGCGAAAACATCCAGCCCACCGCGCCGTTTTCGGCCATGTTGCCGCCGTTCTTGTTCATCATGTGGCGTATTTCGCTGACCACGCGGTTGCGGTTGGTGGTCACCACTTCGATGATCATGCCCACGCCGCCCGGGCCATAACCCTCGAAATTCACTTCGTCGTACTGCTCGCCCTCCAGCGTTCCGGCGCCGCGCGCCATGGCGCGTTCGATGTTGTCGGCGGGCATGTTTTCGTTCTTGGCGGCCAGGATCGCCGTACGCAGCCGCGGATTGGAGTTGGGGTCGGTCCCACCTACACGCGTGGCAATCGTAATTTCGCGAATGAGTTTGGTGAAAATGCGGCCGCGCTTGGCGTCGGTAGCCGCTTTTTTATGCTTGATTGTGGCCCATTTAGAGTGCCCAGACATGTTAATCGCCTCTTGGGTAACAAGTTGGGGGACGAATCCCTGCTTATTGCCACGATAGTTTAGCATAGCCATTGCCGATTCGGAACAATGGGGCAGAGCGAGAAAACGGACTCGTGGTTGAGGCTACTTGCGCGGCGCGGCGCTGCCCGGATCGGTCCCCGTCAGGTCGCCGCTCCCCTTAAAGTGCGCCGATTCCGACGGGCGGCAAAAAGTCTCCGCGAAATCCCAGTCCGGCTTGAGGGTAAAGTCGATGAACATTTTCCAGGGCTGGGCGTAGGCCTTGGGATCGTTCAGCGTCAGATCGAGGCGCATGTGGTCCCGGTCGATGCGGTGGAAGCGTTCCACCAGGTGCAGGTCTTCGCTGTGGGGATAGCCGGCGCGATTCACCCAGCCCCAGTCTGAAAAGCCGGTGGTATCGACCACCAGGTCGTTTCCTTCCCAGTGTCCCATCGAGTAGCCCAGCGCTCTTGGCACTCCGCCGTTGTCAGGCATCGGCCGGCCATTCATCCAGATGGTGCGCCAGGTATGTATGACCTCGTAAAAAATGAACATGCGGTCGGGCCGGTCCTTGGACTGATAAAACTCCACCAGCGAAGAGCCCATGTCGTAGATTCGCGGCACGCCGGGAGGCTCGCAACTGAACGTCGGATCGACGGTGATCACTCCAGTGCTTTTCAGTTCGGCAGTGTTGGAGTCGAATTTGGCCTGCGCTTCGGGCGTCAGCGGCGGAGCTTGCCCCGTGAAGTGCAAGCCTCCTCCCAAGCCTCCGGACCATTGCCCGGACAAATCTTTGGGATCGAAGGGCGGCTGATTTTTGGGCGGGTTCGAACCCGGGGCAGTTTGAGCGAACGAAAATGGAGCGGCCGCTAGAACTAATGCCAGCGCCACGATCGTAATCGCAAGATTTTTCCGCATTGTAATCGATATTTCCATCATGCCTTCGATCGCGAACGCGCGAATCAGTTTGCCGCCGGCGCTGAGCCAGTCGCGGGGCCGTTTTCATCCAGGTTCAACGATTGGCCGCGCAGGACGATCTTGGACTCTGGAATGCGAATGAATCCGTTTCCATCGGCCAGCTTGGAGGGATGAAAGGTGACCACGATTTCGTCGCCGGGCTTCAGCGTCTCCTTGGTCCATCCGGCGCGGGACATCCACAGCGGATTGTACATTTCCAGCGACCACGACCTGGTCACGCCCTTCTCATCCTTGGCGTCGAAATGCAGAATGCAATGCGGATTACCCCACTCGAGGGTGGTGACCGTCGCTTTCAGGGTGACCAGTTTCGTGAAGTCGTAGGCCGAGCTTCCGTGATGCGCGAAGCCGGGCACCACCAGCAGCGACAGGCCCGCCAGAATCACAAAGGCACTTGCCAGCTTGGTTTTCATGAGAGATCCCTTTGAGCGGGATGCTATCACAGTTGCCGCGTTTTGGGAGTGCCGCGCGCGACACGATTCGTGGAGTGCTCCCCTAAATCACACCCATGCCGCGCGAGAGTTGCTCCGCTTCTTCGATCAGCGCGCCGAGGCTGACGCTGATTCCGTCTTTCCAGAAGGCTTCGTTGCGGGCGTCGAGCCCGAACGGCGCGAGCAATTCGACCACGTCCTTGGTGGAACCGGACCGCAGCAGTTCGAGGTACAGCGGCTCGAATTTTGCTCCGAGGCGCTGGCGCTGCGCAAAGAGGCTTTGCGTCAGAAGCTCGCCGAAGGCATAGCCGTAAACGTAAAACGGGCTGTGGAAGTGCGGGATGTACGCCCACAGGTGTTCGGAGTTCTGGTAGGTGAAAATGTCGCCTTCCTTGCCGTAGAGTTCCTGCGCCGTCTTCAGCCAGATCGCGTCCAGTTCTTCCACGGAGCGCTTCGCCGGCTCGCTCCAGGTGGTGTAAGTCTCGTCCATGCCGTGAAGGCGGCGCTCGAAGTTGGAGAAGCCTATCTGGCGAACCACGGTGTTGATGGTGCTGTCGATCTTGGCCATGATCAGCGCCAAGAGCGACTGCCGGTCGCCCGCCCGCACCAGGCGTTCCTTGAGGAACGTGAAGGTGGTCATTTCGCCAAACACGGATGCCGTTTCGCAATAGGCGATGGGGGCGTGGAACATCAGCGGGCCCTGCGCTTCCCCGGCGAGAATGCCGTGCACGCCATGGCCGAGTTCGTGTGCCAGGGTCATCACATCGCGGTTGGAGCCCAGGTAGTTCATCAAAGTAAAGGAGACCGGCTTGCCGCCCGGCAGGACGTGCGAGGAGTTGAAGGCCCCGCTGCGCTTTTCCTTGACCACCGGCACGTCAATACGGCGTTCGTCGAAAAACGTTTTCACCAAGGCGGTGAGCGTGGGGCTGAAACTCTGGTATGAGCTCTTGACGATACTGGCAGCCTCGTCGAATGGAATCACAGTGGTATCGGCGAAGGGCATAGGGGCGTTGCGGTCGCTCCAGCGCAAAACGCTGAGACCCAGGTGGCGCGCCTTCAGCTTGTAGTAGCGGCGAGTCAGCGTGCCGCCCAGCGTGGTCACCGCGTGATGGAGAACATCAACGACGGAGTCCGGGATACGATTCGACTTGTTGCGCAAGTCCATCGGATGCGCGTAGCCGCGTTCCTTGTCCTCCACCGCTTTCAGCCCGGCCACCATGTACAGCGTCTGCGCGGAATACTTGGCGAACGGGCCCTTCAGCCCGTCATTCACGCACTTCAACGCCTCGGCTCGCTCGACGGCATCCTTGGAATCGGTTATCAGATGCATCATTTCGGTGAGGTTCTTGGTGCTTCCGCGAAACTCGAAATCGAGATCGGCTTCCACCTCGTCAAAAAAGTCGGCCCAGGAACCGGAATTGAAGGGTGAGCGCTTGACCAGGGCGGACTCGACCGGCTCGCTCAGAAAATGGCGTTTGAAGGTCCGGATATGCTCGATCCACGGACGGTGCTTAGCTACCACAGGATCGCTGTCGTAGAACGTCTTCAGGGCCTCGTCGCTCAACTGGACCAGCTCCAGTTCGAAAAAGGTCAGATGCTCCCCGCTGATAGCGCTCAATTCGCGCTGAAAGGCGGCATGCTTGGCCTTGATCGCCGCGTTGGTCAGGTCGGTGCTCTCCCGTAAGAACAGGTAGGAGTTAATCTTGCCGCTCAGCATCTCGATTTCCGAGTAGTCGCGGATGGCCCCGCCCAGGGATTCCGGTAGCTTGCCCTTGTAGGCGGCTGAGAAGCGCCTGGCCATCGCGGTCAGCTCCGCCAGATCGGAATCCAGCCTGGGATCGACAATATCCGCATAAAGAACGCTAAGATCCCAGCGGATTTGGTCGGCGCTTTCGATTGTTTTTTCCATGATGACCCTGGGTCTCCGGAATTTGTTCCCTTTCGGAACGTCGTTGCGCTTCTCTAACTAGATGCGCAGCAAGCTGATGGCGGCGCACGGCACCCGGTATTGTACCCCCAGCGACAAAGCAGGCACGGTTTCTATTGCTCCAAAGACCATTCGGGGTGGCCAAAGGTACAGGATGGCTGATTCGGAGCACATTCTGCCGAGGAAGTAGATTTTTGGCAGATGGGGTGCATACAATCTAACTTCGGGCTAACTCTAGGGCCAAGCCTCGGATAACGTCTTTCAGCGATGCTAACACTGACGGCATGCGGCGAAAACGGTTGCAAGGGACAAGTCCCTGCGGCGCTCGAACCGGTGCACCTGTGCCTGCTGCATTTCACGCTGAAAGTCGAGGCCGATTGCGCGCAGATGCGACGTGAGACGGTTTACGGCAAGACTCCCCATGCTCGCCATGTGGAGATCATCCGGTTCATCGCCGAGCAGGGTGAAATGCTGGCCCGGGCTTCCACCAGCGGCCTGCACCTGGCGGATGAAATGAAGGCGCGCATCCTCAACACTTTTCTCACCTTGATGAATCTGCGCGAGAACCTGGACCGGGCCGCGCTGCGGCATCCGGTGGGACGCAGCGGGTAGGTTGCCGCGGTTTTAGCCGGCCGGCAGGGCGATGTCCGCACTGTGTTAGACTCGCGTTGTATGTCTGCGCTTGAGCATAACGGTCCCAATCCACAACCCTGCGTTTTAACTGTCGGACACTCCAACCACACCGTGGAACATTTTCTGGAATTGTTGACCGCCCATGCCATCGAGGTGGTCGTCGACGTGCGTTCTCAGCCCTATTCCAAATTCGCCAAACAATTCGATCACGAGTCGCTAAAGGCTACAGTCCGGTCTGCCGGAATCCGTTACCTCTATCTTGGCCGGGAACTCGGCGGGCGCCCGGACGGGGACGAGTTCTACGACGAAGAGGGACACATCCGCTATGACCGCGTTGCGGCGACGGAGCGATTCCGCGAGGGACTCGACCGGCTGGAGCGGGGAATCCGCGAGTACCGGGTGGCCGTGCTGTGCGCCGAGGAAAATCCTGCCTGCTGCCACCGCCGACTGCTGGTTGGGCGGGTGCTGCTGGAGCGCGGGGTGCAGGTCGAGCACATTCGCGGAGACGGCCGCATCCAGACCGAAGACGAGCTCGCGGCCGAAATGAATCCAGATCGCGACCAGAGTTCCCTCTTTGCGAAAGCCGAGGCTGAGCAGTGGAAGTCTATTTCAACTGTCTCACGAAAAAAACGGCCAAGTCATGAAGCGCCATCCCACACTGCATCCGCTTAGCCAGCATCACCACTTCGCGCTGATTCAAGCGCTGGAGATGCGGCGCGCCGCGGAAGCGCCGGCCGAGAAACGCTCTGCCGCAATTGCGCGAGCCGCGGAGAAGTTTGTGCGCTTCTGGCATAAAACGGGAACCGTTCATTTTCGCGAAGAGGAGGAAGTGCTGCTGCCCGCGTACGCGCGGCACACGCGGCTCGATCGCGATGCTGAAGTGATGCGCCTGCTCGCCGATCACGCGGAGATTCGCGCGGTGGTGGGGGATTTCGAGCAGCGGCTGGCGTCCAAAAGCCCTATTGATCCGGAGGAGCTAGGCCGTGTGGGAAAACTGCTGCACGATCATGTGCGCTTGGAAGAGAACGAAGTGTTTCCGCGCATCGAGCGGGTGCTCGGCGAAGAAGAGCTTAAGTCCATGGGGCACGGGCTCACGCGACTGCACAGCAAGAATGATGTTTGCGACGTTTAGTCCCGTTGTCATTCTGAGCGAAGCGAAGAATCTCTCTCGTTCGTTTTATTTCGACACTTAAATCGAAGAGAGATTCTTCGCTTCGCTCAGAATGACAATGTGTTGGGTGTCTTACCCGGCCTGTTTGGTGTTTCCCCAGCCTTTTCCGTCGTTGCCTTTCAAACCCCAATGTAGCGCGCGTAGAGCGAACGGGCCACGCTGGTATCGCGGGTGCCTTTGATGATTGCGCGGCCGTCGGCGAAGACGGTCATCTCATAGGGCGGAACCCGGAAGCGCAGTAGAAAACCGTTCTCGCGCACTTCGGCCACCGTGGGTGCGATGCGCTTGCCCAGAGCGGAAAGATCGAGCTGCCGGCGGCGTTCGTGAATTTGCACGGAGTCCCGGCCGCACATGGTGAGGTGCGGCTGCGCTTCTCCCTCGAGGTAACGGAAATCGTGGCGCGCGCAGGCACGGCACTGAGGATTGCGCGCGACCCGCACCGATTGAAATTTCCCGGTCCATACGTCGAACGACACGAGGCGCCCTCCCGCCGCATTCGATTTCCCGGCAAGTAGTTTGATAGCCTCCGCCGCTTCGATCGAAGCAATCACGCCGGCGGCGGCGCCCAGAACTCCGATCGTGTCGCAGGTGTCTTCCGTGCCGGCGGTCTGCGAACCATTGGCGTCTTCCGATTCCAGCGCGCAGGCGAGGCACGCCGATTCGCCGGGACGCACCGTGAGCGTCACGCCGTAGCTGGCCACCACCGCGGCGTAAATCCACGGTACGTTCAGGTGGATGGCCACATCGTTCAGCAAAAAGCGCGTCTCGAAGTTGTCCGTGCCGTCGAGAATGATCGGGAAACCGCGCAACAATTCTTCGGCGTTCTTCGGGCTGACGTCCGCGATGATGCCTTCCACCGCCACGCCCGAGTTGATGGCGCGCAGGCGCCGCTCGGCGGCCACCGCTTTCGGCAGGGCCTCCTGCGCGTCGCTTTCCTCGAACAGCGTCTGCCGCTGCAGGTTGGAGGGCTCCACGAAATCGCGGTCCACGATGCGCAGCTTGCCGACTCCGGCGCGAACCAGGAGATTCGCCAGCGCCGTGCCGAGGGCTCCACAGCCGACGATTACGGCAGAGGATTCCAGCAGGCGCCGTTGTCCAGCCTCGCCGATTTCGCTGAAGAGAATTTGGCGCGAGTAGCGTTCGTAGGTTTTTCCATTCATCACGCCGGGTTCTCTCCGCTTCTGTGTAGCGCCCACCTTCAGGCGGGCACTTGGGAGCAGGCCGATGCCCGCCTGAAGGCGGGCGCTACACAATCTCATCATAGGCCAGCTTCTTCGCGCGGGGAAATTGAGTTGTGTTTTGCGCCGTTAATGCGCAATTCGCGCCGGGCGGGCAACCCGGGCTATGCTACCCTAGCTCTGTTGTGAAGAGATGCCAATCGCTCATCGCCCCTTCGTACGGTTCGCCGCATGGCTGCCGGCGTTCTGGATGTTGTGCGCAGCCTCGCTTGCCGCGCAGAGCGCGCCGTCCAGCGCGACGCCGCGCGTGGTCGAAGTGCGCGTCGTCACCGAGTCCGGCGGCGTGCTGGAACAAAATCCTGCCAAGTTGACGGCGCAGCCCGGCCAGCTTTTTTCCGTGGATGCGGAAAGCTCGAGTCTTCGACAACTGTTTCGTTCGGGGCTGTATGCCGATGTGCGCGCCGAACTCACCGACGTGTACGGAGGCGTGCGGTTGGATTTTGTCGTGCGCCAAAATTTCTACATCAATCGCGTGCAGATCGAAGGGTTGCGCGAGCCGCCCGGAGAAGCCCTGGCGCTCTCCGCGCTCCGCCTGGGCGTCGGAGAAACATATCGTGAAATCGACATGAAGGACGCGCTCGACCGCCTGCGGCAAACGCTCGAGGACGATGGGCAATATCAGGCCAAGGTTGACTACGTGACCACGCCTCATCCCGACACGCTGCAGATGGATATTCTGGTGCGGGTGGTTGCCGGGCCGCGCGCCCGGGTCGGCGCCATCACCATTCAAAACCAGACGCAGTTTACCAACGCCGAACTGCGCAGCCAGGTGAAACTGAATGAGGGCGCGGAAGTAACCGTGGATCGCCTGAATCGCGCGTCGGACCGGGCCCGCAAATGGCTGGCCGGAAAGGACTATCTCGGAGCACGCGTGACCATCCATCGCGGCCCGTACGATCCGAAAACCAATCGCGTCCCGCTCGATTTCACTTTGTATGCCGGCCTGGAAGTGCGCATGGTCGTGGCCGGCGCGAAAGTTTCGGCGGCGACCCTGCACAAACTGGTTCCGATCTACCAGGAAGGCGCCGTGGATGAGGACCTGCTGCAGGAAGGGCGGCGTTCGCTGCGCGACTGGTTTCAGCGCGCCGGATACTTCGATGCCCAGGTGAGTTACGCCGTGTCCGATGCTCCCGCGGTGCAAACCGGAACCGGGGCCCGCCGCGCCGCACGGGTGGTGACCTACCAGGTGGATCGCGGCGATCATCACCGCCTGGTGAACGTGGAGTTCAGCGGCAACAAATACTTTGACTCCAGCCTCCTTCGCGGGCGCATCAAGATTCTTCCCGCCGCCTATGCCTCCCCGGGAAGATATTCGAGCGAGCTGCTGCAGGACGATGTCAGTTCGATTCACACGCTCTACGATGCGAACGGCTTTCAGCAAGCCGAAGTGCAAAGCCAGCTTACCGACGATTACAAAGGCCATCACGGCGATTTGTCCGTGAAGTTCGTCGTTCAGGAGGGCCAGCAAACCCGCGTGGAAGGCCTGTCGATCGAAGGCAACCGGGAGTTGAATAACGATGAACTCCTGGGCGTGGTCGGCTCTTCCAAAGGCCAGCCGTATTCGGAATTCAACGTTTCCTCAGACCGTGACAATATTCTGGCGACCTACTACGACCAGGGATTTTCCGAAGCGCGCTTCACGGCCGACGTTGAGAAGATTCCTCCGGCGTCTTCCGCGGCCGGACCCACGGTGCGCCTCACTTACCACATCACGGAAGGTCCCCAGGTACTTGTGGCGCGCGTTCTGATTGGCGGCTACGAACATACGCGGCCCGGGGTGATCTCCCGCCAAGTGGGAATCAAGGCCGGAGAACCGTTGAGCGAGGGCACGGTCGTCGAAACGCAGCGGAAACTTTACAACCTGGGAATTTTCAGCCGCGTATCCATCGCGCCGCAAAACCCCGAAGGCCAGGACGACAAAAAAACGATTGTCGTTATGGTGGATGAGGCGAAGCGCTACACCATCGCTTACGGACTCGGATTTGAGGCCCAGCGCCTGGGGAGTTCCACCAACGCCACCAGCCAATCCCTCAGTTTCGCTCCGCGCGGCACGCTCGAACTTACCAAGGCCAATCTCACCGGCCGGGCCGATTCGCTTTCGTTCAAGGCGCGCGCCAGCACCATTCAGGGCCGCGCTCTAATCACCTATCTCGCGCCCAATTACTTCGCTTCCCAGAATTTCACGCTGCAGCTGTCGGCCTATTACGAGAATTCCCGCGACGTCCAGACCTTCGATTCCCGTCGCGCGGAAGGTTCCGTGGGCCTGGCGGAAAAACTTTCCTCCAGCAGTTCCATTCTCTACCGTTACGCCTATCGCCACGTGGTGGCCAGCAATATTCGAATCGCGCCGGAGGAAATTCCGCTCTTCAGCCAGAACACGGAGGTTTCCGAGTTCGATGTGAACTGGCTGCGCGACCGCCGCAACAGCGTCTCCGATCCCAGCCGCGGGGATTTTGAAAACGTGGATGTGAGCCTGGCCATGAAAGGCATCGGCTCATCGGCGAACTTTGTTCGCGTGTACCTGCAAAATTCCACGTACCATCCGATCGGCCGGCGGCTGGTCTTCGCGCGCTCCACACGCCTCGGCGTGCAGACGGTTTACGGCAACTCGATATCCACGGACATCCCGCTCCCAGAACGGTTCTTCGCTGGAGGCGGCACGTCGCTGCGCGGATTCGGCCTGAACCAGGCGGGGCCGCGCGACCCGGTTACCGGATTTCCGATCGGCGGGCAGGCCATGATCATCTTCAACCAGGACCTGCGATTCCCGATGCACCTGCCGCTGATCGGCGATCGGCTGGGCGGCGCGGTGTTTTATGACGCGGGGAACGTGTTCCCGAGCATCCGCAAGATCAGCTTTCGCACCGCGCCGCCGAAACCCACGTTCGATCCCGCAAATCCCAACGTCTGTTTGACGAACTGCACCAACGAGCTGAGCTACTTTTCGCACACGGTGGGAATTGAATTCCGTTACGGCACGCCCATCGGCCCGGTGGCGCTCGATCTGGGCTATCAGTTGAATCCGGCGCAGTACTTGATTCAGAGCGGCGGCACTTGCCCGGCCACCACCTCGGCGGCCTGCCTTACAACACTTTCGCGGCTCCCCGGCTTCCAATTTTTTATCAACCTGGGGACGACGTTCTGATGCGCCGAGCGAACTTCATTCTCGTTTTGCTTTTTGCCGCGGCAAGCGCTCCGCGGGTTTCCGGCGGAGCCGCGCCTCCGCAGTCTACCCGCGTGGTGGACCGCATCGTTGCCCGGATCGAGGACGACATCATTCTGCAGAGCCAGGTGCGCGAGTTGGGCGCGCTGCAGCAATTGATCGACGGCCGCGCGGAAAGCGATGACAAGCTGCTGCAGGAATTGATGGAGCAGTGGATGGTTGAAACCGAGGCCACTGCGTCGCATTTCCCGCAGCCGGCACAATCCGAAGTGGACCGGGAACTCGCCCGGCTCAAGGAGAGCTTCGCAACACCGGACAAATATGCGGCGCGGCTGAATGAGCTGGGCCTTTCGGACGCGGAGGTCTCGCGGCTGCTGAGCCGCCAGATTTACGTCGAACGCTACGTCGACTACAAGTTCCGGCCGTCCGTGCAGGTCGAGCCATCCGAGGTCGATGCATACTACAAAAACGAGTTGCTGCCGCAACTCGCGAAAAATAATCAACCGGCTCCGAACCGCAGCGCGGTCGAGGAGCAGATTCGCGAAGTGCTGACGCAGCGCAAGATCAGCGACCTGACATCCAAGTGGCTGGACGATACCAAATCGCGTTTGAAGATTGAAATCGAGCCGGTTGCCGGCAGCAAGCCATGAATCGCCGCGAAGATTTGAAGCGATGAACGGGACCAAGCGAAAATTCGGACTGCGGCACGGGCTGGGCCTGGCCGCCTTGCTGGCATTGCTGGCGGGACTGGCCGTTGCCTATGCAATTGTCAGCGGCCTCGCCGACCGCTGGGCGCGCCAGACCATCGTCCGCCAGCTGGAGAGAACCACCGGAGCGCGCGTCGAGCTGGGCAATTTTCATTTCGGCTGGCGTTTGTTGACGGCGCGATTCGATGGACTGACCCTGCATGGCCGCGAGCCGGCCGGAAGCCCTCCCCTCTTTCATGCGGACACGCTGCAGTTCGGCATCCGCATCGAATCGTTCTGGGGCCGCAAGTTTTCTCTTTCCAACGTGGATATGTCGCACTTTTCGGCGCACGTGCAAGTAGAGAAGAACGGCTTGACCAACATTCCGGGCCCAAAGATTCAAGTGAGCACCGGAACGCCGGACGTCCACACGCTGTTTGAATTGAAAGTCGCGCAACTGCGTCTCGAAGACGGCGAAATCCTGTGGAATGACACGCGGATTCCCCTGCAGGCCAGGGGCGGAAATTTTGATTTTGTAACGAACTACACCAGCGAAGAGGGACGCCCCATTTATCTGGGCCAGGCAAGCTGGCAGAACTTTGAAGTCGCGGCGCTGCACGACATGCCTTTCCGTTCCAGCTTTTCGGCGCGATTCACGCTGCGCCCGGATTCCTTTTCTATAACGCAGTTGCAATGGAAGACGGCCGGCAGCGAACTCGATGCCCAGGCCAACCTTGCCAGCTTCGCGCAGCCGGACGCGTGGACGTTTCGTTACCGGGCTCAAGTTCGCCTTGAAGATCTGTGGACAATTCTGCGACGACGCGACATGCCCGGCGCGCACATCGAATTGGCGGGTGACGGCGCCTATTCGCCGGAACAGATGAATTTCAGCGGGCGCTACACGGTGGACCGCACCGCCATCAAATACCAATGGTTTCATCCCTCAAATATTTCCTTGCACGGCAGCTACCAGGCTGACAATCGCAGCATCGACTTGCCCGATCTCGAAGCCCTGGTGCTCGGCGGTACCGTGAACAGCCACCTCCACGTGGATCTGACGAAGATGATCTTTCGCGCCGACACCAAGGTTCGCAGCATGGATCTGCACCAGGCCATGAACGCGGAAGACAATCCCAGCCTGCCGATCAATCCTCTGCACTGGGGCAGTCGGATGGATGTGGATGCGGTCACCACGTGGGTAGCAGGATTTCAGCACGTCGATTCGCGCGGGCATTCCGTGTGGACGCCCCCGGCGACGCCTACGCCAGGGTTGATTTCAACGTCCGCGGAATTTGAGTTTCACTATGACATGGACCACAAACAGTTCGAGCTCTCACCCGGCGAAATTTCCACACCAGCGAGCCGCATCCAGTTTCATGGCTCGCTCAGCACTGTGGAGACCTCGATGGATCTCTCGGTGGACACCGACGACCTCACGCCGTGGGACGATTTCATCAACCGCCTGCGAGGCACGGACGCCGAGCCGCAGGTGATCGGCGGGCAATTCCATTGGGACGGACGCTTGACCGGACCTTTGGGCGGACCGACGTTTGCGGGCCGGTTCAAGGGAACCAACGCGCAGTACAGTTCGCTGTTCTGGGACGATCTGGAGGGCGAGCTGACCTATTCGCCTGACGAATTGCAAATCGGCAGAGGGCGGGCGCGCCGAGGGAAATCTTCCGCGGAGCTGGAGTTGGCTCTGGACCTAGACAACTGGGGCTTTGATCCGGACAGCGAGTGGTCGTTCGACATCAATCTGGTCGGCGCGGACACCGACGATCTGCAGAAAATGTTGGGCAAATCGTACCCGGCGCATGGAATCGTGACCGGAAGATTTCACGGCCAGGGCACGCGAGCTGCGCCCGAGTTTGCCGGCTTGTTTGACGTGTCCAACGCGAGTTCCGGGGCGTGGCGATTCGAGCGCGCGCGCGGCCAACTATCGATGCGTACGGGTGAGGTGCGAATCGCCAATGCGGAATTGCGCCTCGCAGCGCGCGCACCCGGCGCTCCCGCCGGAGTGGTCACCGGCAACTTCGAGTATCGTACCGGCACGGGCGAAGTGACATTTGATTTCACAGGCGCCGCGATTCCCCTTGAATCGATCGAAAAAATTCAAATGGCGCGGCTCCCCGTTGCGGGACGTCTGAACTTGCAGGCCCACGGCCAGGGCCCGCTGCGCTCCCCTGAACTCCACGCCACGCTGCGACTCATTGACCTGAAGCTCGGCAGCGATGTGGTCGGAAGTTTTGACGGCAAGGTGGATTCCGACGGGCGCCATCTGAGCGCCACCATCGATTCGGCGATGGCCTCGGGCCGGCTTGCCGGGAAATTGGATGTTGGGCTCGAGGGCGACTATCCGGTCAGCGCGCAAGTCACCGCGGAGCGAATTGATTTCAATCCGTTCCTGGTTTCGGCGCTGCACCTTTCGCGCATGAACGGACACAGCCTGGTGGACGGCCATTTTGATGTCGCAGGTTTCGGCGCGCGCCCCGAAACTCTGGCTGTGGAAGCCAATCTTTCGCGCCTCACCTTGGATTTTCAGAATGTGAAGCTGGAAAATGTGGGCGCGGTGCGGCTCACCTACCGCCGCGATGAAGTGCGCGTCGAGCAGGCCAGCCTTCGCGGCACGGACACCGATTTCAATGTCAGCGGCTCGGCGCGTTTTACGGGGGATCAGGCGCTCAATCTCCGCGTCGATGGCGCCGTCAGCCTCGAACTGCTGGCAGGATTCTTCCCGCAATTGGAATCGACGGGCCGCGCGCAGATCAATGCGCTGGTCGCCGGGACTGTGGCCACGCCGCGATTGAATGGGAAAGTCCACGTGGAGGGCGCTTCGCTGCGTTACGGCGATTTTCCGGCGGGCCTGAGCAACGTCGGCGGCGATTTTAATTTTGACGCCAACCGCATGGTGTTCGATAACGTGGCCGCCGAAACCGGTGGCGGGCGCCTGACCATCGGCGGCACGGTGTCTTACGGGCAAGGTCCGCTGACCTACGTTCTCAACGCGCGATCCGACCAGGTGCGCATCCGCTATCCAATCGGCATGAGCTGGCTCGTCGGCGGGAATTTACGGCTCTCCGGCAACTCGGACGCAGCCACGCTTTCGGGGCGCATCATCATCGACCGGCTGCTAATGGCCGAGGGATTCGACCTCGGCAGCTTCATGGTGTCCGCCAAGGAGCCGGCGTCCGGGCCGAGCACGTCTTCGCCGTTTCTGCAGAATTTGCAGTTCGATATCCAGGCGGAGTCCAGCGCGGATTCACGCATGGAGTGGACCGGAGCGCGCCTGCTAACGGACGCGAACCTGCGGCTGCGCGGCACCTGGGAGCATCCGATTCTTCTCGGCCACATTCACCTGCTGAGCGGGGAAATGAGTTTCCGCGGCAACCAGTACACCATCGCGCGCGGAGACATCAATTTTGCGAATCCGTTTCGGCTCGATCCGGTGTTGAACGTCGAGGCCACCACCACCATTCGCCAGTATGAAGTGACTCTCGATTTTACCGGGCCCGCCAGCCGCCTCACTCTGGCGTACCGCTCCGATCCGCCGCTGCCGTCGAGCGACATCATTGAACTGCTGGCCCTCGGCCAAACAGGAGAAGAAAGCGCGGCGCGAACGGCCACCGGGCAAAACACCAGCCTGGGCGCTTCGGCGCTTCTTTCCGAAGCCATTTCCAGCCAGTTGGGCGGCCGCATCCAGCGCCTGTTCGGAATCAGCCATTTCAGCGTGGGTCCGTCCGTCGCGACGCTCAATACGCAGCAAAACTCCATTGCCAGCGTCACCATCGAGCAGCAGGTGAGCCGCGGCCTGGTGATCACCTACATCACGGACGTAACCACCACGCAATACCAGGTGATTCAGATCGAGTACACCATCAACCGCGAATTTTCGGTGGTCGCTCTGCGCGATGAGAACGGCACTTTTGGCCTGGATGTTGTGCGCAAAACGCGTTTCAAGTGATCATTTTTCTAGAGTTTGGCGGCATGCACTAGCACGGCACTTCCTCCTCCGATTCCCGCTTGGCGCCCGTTCGGTTCGTGCTATCTTCACCGACGGGGAGCCTTCATGAGAAAAGTTGTCACGAATTCCGCGCGGGGCCAGAGACTTTGGCTGCTGTTGGCGCTCGCTCTGCTCGTCGCCGCAGTTCCGGCGAACGCGCAGAAAAAAGATAAGAATAAAAACGCGCCTCCGCCGTCCGATGCGGGCGCCGATATCAAAGCCGCCATGAACACACCGGACACCCAGGTGATCGATCAGGAGATCGGTGAAGCCCTGGGCTACTGGCAGATTGGCGACGCCGAATCCCTGCACAAATACTATGCGGATGATGTGGTCGTGGTGAGTGGTGCATGGGAGCCGCCGGTCATTGGCTGGGACAATTACCTGAAATCCTACCAGGCGCAGCGCGCGCAAGTGAGCGGCGCGCGAATGGACCGGTCAAATACCCTGATCAAGGTGAGCGGCAATTCCGCCTGGGCCACCTATCAATTCCTGTACGTGGCCCAGACGCAGGGGAACGTAGTTCAATTTCGCGGGCACACCACTCTGGTTCTGATGAAGCAGGCCAATAGCAAGTGGCTCATCACGCTGAACCACTCCTCGATCGTGGACTCCTCGGTTCCGGAGCCCGCCAACTCCATGAATTCGGTGGTGCAGCCCGGGAATCGCTAGAAGCTTTTATAACCCTGATAAATCCACACCCCGCAACTTGCCAGCAGGAGCACGCCGGAAAGCACCGCCAGCGCGATGATCGGCTTGGTCAGCCGCGAGATGCGGTCGATGATCACCACCTGTTCCGCATAGTGATGCTGCTCGGCGGCATCGATGAAGATCTGATCGTCCTCTCGCGATGACAGCGTGGCCCGGTACACCACCAGCACGACCAGAGCGACCGTGATGACACCCCAGGAAATCATCAACATATCGAGCAGCAGTGAACGGGAAGCGTCCAAGGATCCCTCCCTGCGAGAGCGGCGCTCGGTGGAATAGCGCGGGCGGTTGCGCCGTTCTGCGATGGAAAAACGTGGGCGCAGTATAGCACCGGGGCCGCGGCAGGCCGCAAAAATATTATCCAATGGTTACTACGCGGCACCACCATATGAACCAGCATTGCGATCGGCAGGCTGTGCCGCCCGTGCCGCTTCGATACAGCTGTAACCTGCTGATAATGGATTGTTTCTGGGCGGATGGTCACCGATCGCTCGCGCCGCTTGGGGAGGTCGGGGCTTTCCGCCTCGACGTTCAGCCTCAGTAGGCGAGGGCTTCAGCCCCTGAAGCTTCAGGGCCTAAAGGCCACGCTTGTGTGCGTCTGTTCGTCCGGCCTGAAGGTCGGACCTCCTGAACGCCAACTCGCAATCCAATGTGGATAGACATTCTGAAATGAGGACAGTGCTCCGCGGCGCAACGCGTTGACAAACGCTGCCGCCAGCGGGCACAATCGTTTTGGCTGTATCCCCACCTGATGTGCCCGAATGGCGGAATTGGCAGACGCGCTAGCTTCAGGAGCTAGTTCTCGCAAGGGAGTGGAGGTTCGAGTCCTCTTTCGGGCACCAAAATTCCGTGAAACGTGATTCGTGACGCGTGATCCGTGAGGGTTGCGCTGGCGCCCTTTCGCGAGCTTTGCCGCTTTGGCGGCTGTTCCCCGGCTTTTCTTGCGCCTGCGATTGATGCTACTTTTTACCCGGCGCTCGATTCGCCGCTGGGAACCATCATGCCCGAACAGTTTGTGTTTCGCGACTTGCGCGACCTGCTGGCCAAGGCCAACGAGGAAAAATCCGGCGATCAACTCGCCGGGATTGCCGCGCGTTCGGAACGCGAACGGGTAGCGGCCAAACGAAAGCTAGCAGATCTCACTCTCGGCGAGATTGTCCGGCAGCCGGTGATCGATCCTTCCGATGACGATGTGACCCGCCTTCTTCTGGACTCCTACGACGCAGTCCGGTTTCAACAACTCCAGAGCCTCACCGTGGGGGAATTCCGCGAATTGATCCTGGATGACGCGACCACTGAAGAGCAACTAAAAGGAATTCAGTGGGCCATCCTTCCAGAGATTGCCGCGGCCGTCGCCAAAATCATGAGCAACAAGGACCTGATTCTCGCGGCGGCGCGGATCCGGAACATCACGCAGTGCCGCAACACCATGGGCGAACGCGGCGTGCTGGGAATTCGCGTTCAGCCGAATCATCCGGTGGATGATATCGGCGGAATTCTGCTCGCTGCGTTTGAGGGGCTGCTGTTCGGTTGCGGCGATGCGGTGATCGGAGTCAATCCAGCGTCAGACTCGGTGGAAACGGTGGGCGCAATACTCGCGGCTCTGGCCCGTTTGATCGATGCCTACGGCGTGCCGACGCAGTCCTGCTGCCTCGCGCATATCACCACGCAAATCGAAGCGATGAAGCGCGGCGCGCCGGTGGATTTGCTCTTCCAGTCCATCGCCGGGACTGAGGCGGCCAATCGCAGTTTCGGCATCACGCTGGAAATGCTGCGCGAAGGTCGCGAGCAGGTTCTCGAACATCATGCGCGGCGTGACGTTCGATGGGCAGGCCAGCACGCGATGTACTTTGAAACCGGCCAAGGCAGCGCGCTGTCGGCCGAAGCGCACCACGGTGTCGATCAACTGACGCTCGAAGCGCGCGCCTATGGCGTCGCCCGCGTCTTTCAGCCCTTCCTTGTGAACAGCGTGGTCGGCTTCATCGGCCCGGAATATCTTTCTGACGAACGGCAAATCATTCGCGCAGGGCTCGAAGATCACTTCATGGGAAAATTGCTCGGCCTGCCCATGGGTTGCGACGTTTGCTACACCAACCACGCGGCGGCCGATCAAAATTCCGCCGACAATCTCCTGGTGCTCCTGACGGCCGCGGGCTGCAACTATTTCATGGGTGTGCCGTGCTCGGACGACGTGATGCTGAATTACCAATCCACCAGCTACCATGACGCTCTGGCGGCAAGGAAACTGTTTCAATTGCGCCCGGCGCCCGAATTTCTCAGCTGGCTTCAGACCAGGGGAATTTTTCGGGACAACGAGCCCGCGCTGCTCGAACCCGTCGCCCGGCGCGAGTTGATGCAAGGCTTGGAATCGTCTTTGGGAGAAATTGTTTGAATGCCGCGCGATGACGATTCCCTGCTGGCGGCGGAATTCCCGGACGCTCTGCGCAAAATTCGCGATCGCACTCCCGCGCGCATCTTCGCCGGGCGAGCAGGCGCTGCCTACCGCAGCTCCACGCAACTGGAATTGCGCGAAGCGCATGCCGCCGCGCGGGATGCGGTGCGCGCCGAACTGGATATGGAAGCGGCGTTCGGCGCAGCGTTCATTGAACGCTGGAAACTTTTTGAAGTGGCCACCGAGGCGGCGTCCAAGGAACAGTACCTGCTGCAGCCAGACCTGGGGCGCCGCCTTAACGAGGCGTCGCGGCGGGAAGTAACGGCGCGCTGCTCGCGCGGAACTGATCTGCAAATCGTAATTGGCGATGGCCTGTCGGTCACAGCCGTCGCTGCGCAGGTTCCGTATTTATTACCCCTGCTCGATGCCGGAGCGAGATCGCGCGGCTGGAGCCTCGGGGATCCATTCGTGATTCGCCACTGCCGCGTCGGCGTCCTGAATGAAATCGGGGAGTTGCTCGCTCCGAAAGTAGCGATCCTCCTGATCGGCGAGCGTCCCGGACTGGCCACCGCGGAAAGCCTGTCCGCGTACATGGCTTACCAGCCCCACAAAACCCACACTGATGCCAACCGGAACTTAATCTCCAACATTCATTCGCGCGGCCTGACGCCGGAGGCCGCATTCAGCCGAATCCTGAACCTGGCGGCGCAAATGATGGCACAGCAAATCAGCGGTTTCAGCATTCGAGAGCAAGCGACGGCGAGTCCTCAGGGTCCAATGCTTCCCGCCGAGACGGCATAACGTGGCGCAGGCCTAAGCCTGCGAATCTTGCAGCGCCACTAGAAATCCCGGCCAGCGCAACGCGCGAAGCATCCGCGATTCAGGATCGGCCAATCCTTGTAGGGCGCGGCTTCAGCCGTGCCGCAGGGCGCGCAAAATAACTGCCGCTTTAGCCGCTGGCCTGCTCCGAATGCCACGGAGTCTCCGAGGCCATAGCCGCAAAACGCTTAGACTCGAGCGACACCAGGGGCATCCAGCCCAGGATCGCGGCCCACGCAATGCGCAGAGATAAACTGAGCGATGGCTTGCGCCGCAAGGCGCGGCTCCCGCTGCAGCAGGAGATGCGGGGCGCGAATCGAAACCGAAACCGTCGCCGGATGCAGGCGCTGAATCTCTTTCAGACATCTTTTTTCGACCAACCGGTCATTCGCGGCCTGCAGGTAAAGCAGCGGGACATTGATCAGACGAATTTCCCGGGCGGCGGCGCAATTTAAGGTCGCCTTTGCGCGCCGTGCAAGCACATCGGCGGAAACGGAGCGCGTAGCGTGCTCGACAGCGAGTAGCAAGCTGTCTGGAGCATCCGTCCCGGCGATAAAATACTTAACGGCAAACTTCGGTGGATTGAATTGAAAAAAGAACCGGCGAGCCAGCAGCCAGGGCAGGAATCCCCAGTTCTTTACCGGATTGGAAATGAAACCGACGCAAAGAATGATTCCTTTCAAATTGGCCGGTCGCCCACCCGCGAACATCACGGCGAGCGGCGATCCGTAGGACTCACCGAGCAGCACGTACGGCCGGTCTTTCGGTACGGCTTCGCTCAACCACAAAACGAGTTCCGGATAGGAAAGAAATTCTTGCCTGGGATATGCGAGGGCGACGACGTCCAGATCCGGCGGAACTTCCGGCAGAAAATTCGCGAACAATTCCGCGGTTCCGTCGAGCCCGGGAAGCAGCACCAGAGTTAGTTTCGTCAAGGGTGGGCCGTCCGCCTCCGATCCGCACTATACACCCGCGCATCGGGCGGGACTCGTCCAGGGCAGCCGCCGGAAATCACCGAACGCCACAAAAACAAAAACGCCCCGGAATTCCGGGGCGTTTTGTTTCCCGCGAAAATTCCGCGGGGCACGTCTCCGTTTCTCGTCTAAACCTTGGCCGTCTGTGGCTTGGGAACGGTATTGACGGTCTTCAGGATGCGCGAAACGATCTGGTAGGGATCGCCTTCGGAGTTCGGCCGGCGATCCTCCAGGTAGCCCTTGTATCCGTTCTTGATGAAGTTGACGGGCATGCGGATCGACGCGCCGCGATCGGAGAGGCCGTAGCTGAACTTGTCGATCGCTTGCGTTTCGTGCAAGCCGGTCAGGCGCAGATGATTGTCCGGGCCGTACACTTCGATGTGCGCGGCGATATTGTTCTTGAACGCCTGCATCAGCGCCTCGAAGTAATCCTTGCCGCCCACCTCGCGCATATATTTCGTCGAGAAGTTGGTGTGCATTCCGGAACCGTTCCAGTCGCCCTTGATGGGCTTGCAATACAGCACCACGTCCACTTCGTATTTTTCGCAGAGCCGCATCATCAGGTAGCGCGCGGTCCACATATCATCGGCGGCTTTCGCCGAGCCCTTGGCGAAGATCTGGAATTCCCACTGGCCCTTGGCGACTTCCGCGTTGATGCCCTCGTGATTGATGCCAGCCGCGAGGCAAAGGTCCAGATGCTCCTCGACGATCGTTCGCGCGACGTCGCCCATGTATTTGTAGCCGACGCCGCAGTAGTACGGACCTTGCGGCTGGCTCGGGTGACCCTGCTCCGGAAATCCGAGAGGGCGCCCGCCCTTATAGAGGAAATATTCCTGCTCGAAACCGATCCAGAGGTCCGGATCGTTTTCAATCGTGGCGCGCATGTTGGTCGAATGCGCAGTGCCGTCCGGATGCATGACTTCGGCGAGAACGATATACGCGTCCTTACGGCTGGCGTCCGGATAAAGGGCCACGGGCTTCAGGATACAGTCCGACTTGCTGCCTTCGGCCTGCATGGTCGAGCTGCCGTCAAAACCCCAGAGCGGCAAATCCGCCAGGCCGGGCGGATTCTCAAAGGACTTTAATGTCGTTTTGCCGCGGAGTTCCGGAACGGGTTTCTTGCCGTCAAGCCAAATATATTCAAGTTTATATTTCTTCATGGTTCTTGTTGGATCTCCTTAATCAATGAAATGTAAAGACAGAATTCCCGCCTGCACTAAGACACCCGAACCTATTGGCGAAGAGGCAGAGTATCGTGTAAACACCCAAACCGTCAAATCGAAGAAATCTTTCGTCTGGTTCTCTTTTTGTGATGATAAAACAGCCGTGGCGAGGGCATTAGCCGGTGACCGTCCGCTCGCGCAAGCCAACTCATCGCCATGGCCCCTGCCCGCCCCAGCGAAAAGCCTGTGGATAGCCGCTGTTTATAACTCCCCCCGTTTGGTGTAAGCTTTTTTGCTCACCTGACGAGGTCATGATGATCCGTGTAACCGCCATTCTGCCCGCAGCAGGCTTGGGCACGCGAATGGGCGCCCTGACGCCGAAGCAGTTTCTTGCGCTTGACGGCGTACCGGTACTGCTTTTCACCCTGCGCCGGCTGGCGGCCTGCCCGGCAATCACGGATTTCGTCATTGCCACGCGCCTGGAGGAGATCGAATCGCTGTCAGCCAGCGTTAAATCGGAGAATCTTGGCCGGCCGGTCCGAGTGGTTCGCGGCGGCGACACGCGCCAGGATTCGGTAGCCAATGCTTTGACCGAAGTTCCGTCCGAGGCTGATTTAATTCTGGTGCATGACGCGGTGCGGCCGCTGGTTACCCTTGACCAGATTGAGCGCGTGATTGCGGAAGCCGCCGCCTGTGACGCCGCCATCCTGGGAATTCCGGCGATGGACACGGTGAAGGAAGTGAAGCGCGCCAGCCTGCCGACGGACGTGGCGCTAATTACAGCCACGATCCCGCGGGAGCGGGTGGTTCTCGCACAAACTCCGCAAGTGTTTCGCATGGCGTTGCTCCTCGAAGCATTTGGGCGCGCGAGGCAGGATGGCGTCACCGCGTCGGACGAAGCCGGCCTCGTGGAGCGCATCGGTCGCGACGTCCACGTCGTCGTGGGCTCCGAGCGCAACTTAAAAATTACCCGGCCGGGCGATATGGAACTCGCCGAATTTTACCTCCGCCAGGAGCGCGCCGGCCGATGAGCCGCGCCGGAATCGGATATGACCTGCACCGCCTCGCGGAAGGCCGCAAGCTGATCCTCGGCGGCATCGAACTTCCGTTTCCAAAGGGCCCGGTGGGACATTCGGATGGTGATGCGCTGGCGCACGCGTTGTGCGACGCACTTCTGGGCGCCGCGGGCCTTGGCGACATCGGCACGCATTTTCCGGACACCGATCCCCGGTGGAAAGACGCGTCCAGCCTGCGATTTCTGGAGCACATTCGCGATCTTCTGGCCCAGCATCAATTTCGTATCGTGCATATCGACGCCATCGTCATCACCGAAAAGCCGAAGCTCGGCCCGCACTTTCCGGCCATGCGCGAAGCGCTGGCAAAATCGCTGGGCATCGCTCCGTCCCTGATCAACTTGAAGGCGAAAACTAACGAAGGCGTCGACGCCATCGGCCGCGGCGAAGCCATCGCCGCGCAAGCGGTCGCCACGCTGGAGAGATGAGCGGAGCGGGAGCGCCGCGATCGGTTCGCCATCGAATATCAATCGAGCCGATTCCAGTAGAGTCGAGACGCGCAGATTCAGACCGCGGAAATCAGGACTCACGTAGTCAGGCGTGCAGTCAGGCCGCGCAGCTAAAAGTTCAACCCGGCCGCCGATGATAGGGAAGTCCCGGAGGGACGGCAGATCGTAGCCCACCGCGGAAGCGGTGGGATTCCGCGGACCACAACGGACAAGCCCCGGCAGGGGCGGCACACCGGCGCCGCAAACAAATCGTAATCCTCAAGGGAGAACCCGCCGAACATGGATCGTCTCACCGGAATCCACGCGGTACGCGAGGCGCTGGAAGCAGCCCGCCCGCTGGATTCCCTGCTGATCGCCAAAGGCACCCACGGCACGCGCATCGAGGAATTGGTACGCCTCGCGCGAAAACTGGACGTCCCGGTGCGTTTTGAGGAGCGCGCCCAGGTGGACCGCGCCGCCGGAACTCGCGAACATCAGGGCGTTGTCGCATACATTTCATCGGCACCCACCGCGAATTTTTACGATTTGCTGAAGCCGCGCGCGGCTGGAACCGCTCCCGGCCTCCTCGTCTTACTCGATGGCGTGGAAGACCCTCAAAATCTCGGCGCGATTGTGCGCACCTCGCTTGCCGCCGGCGCGCAGGGCGTGTTGATACCGGAGCGCCGCGCCGCCGGGCTCACGGACACGGTCGCTCGGGCATCCGCCGGAGCGCTGGCGCATTTGCCGGTGGCACGCGTCACCAATCTATCCCGCGCGATGGAAGAGATGAAGGAAGCTGGCTACTGGCTGGTGGGGCTCGACGAGCGCGCCGAAAAGCTGCACACAGAAGTCGATTTCAAAGTTCCCGTGGGAATTGTCCTGGGAGGCGAAGGCAAAGGATTGCATGCCCTGGTACGCGAGCGCTGCGATTTCCTCGTTTCCATCCCCACGACGGGACCGGTACGCGCGCTGAACGTATCGGTCGCCGCCGGAGTGGTCCTCTTCGAGGCCGTGCGGCAGCGTGCCTCCGCGGCGAAATAGCCGCGCTGCTCTTCCTACTTGTCATACTGGATCATCGTGAAGACGTCGATTCCCGGCAATTTGGCGCGGCCGTTCAGGAATGTCAGCTCCACGGCGAACGACGCGCCGACTACTATCCCGCCCAGCTTGCGCACCAGTTCCACGGTCGCCGCGGCGGTGCCTCCGGTGGCCAGCAAATCATCGCTGATCAGCACGCTTTGTCCGGGCTTGATGGCGTCCTCGTGAATTTCCAGCGTGTCCGTGCCGTATTCCAGCTGATAGGTCACGGAAACTGCCTTGGCCGGCAACTTCTTGGGTTTCCGAACCGGCACAAATCCCGCTTGCAGACGGTAAGCCAGTGCGGGAGCGAGAATGAATCCTCGCGCCTCAATGCCCACCACGGCGTCCACCTTTTGTCCCGCGTAGTGATCGCACAGCTCGTCGACCAGTCCGTGAAACGCCTGCGGATTTTTCAGCAGCGTGGTCAGGTCATAAAAGAGAATTCCCGGCTTCGGATAGTCGGGAACCTCTCGTATAAATTGCTTCAGATGATTCATTCCGCTTGCTCCGCCTTTCGGAGAAAATTTCGGCAAATTCAAACATTTGAACTGCCGCGATCGGCGCGTGCTTGCCGCGCCTGCTAGTCGCTTTCTATGGAGAATCCGTTCGCGTACTGCGGCAGGATCTCAGCGTCGTGTTCCTCCACGCGATCCACTCCCGCCATGCGCGGGCCGCGCCGCAACGCATTTAGCAGCGCTTCCAGCTGTTCAGCGCTGCCGATAGCATAAACTTCCACGCGTCCGTCAAACAGATTTCTCGCGTATCCGTTGACTCCCAGGCTGGATGCAGTTCGCTGGGCGAAGAAGCGGAAGCCCACCCCTTGCACCCTACCGGAAACGAAGAATCGCTTGGCCTGCATCCCCATAGCGGCGCGCAACAGAAAAAGCGAGTCACCACAGCCGGGCGATTGTAGCAAACGGCAAGCGCCCATGTAGGGGAATCTGCAAGCCAAGAGTTGCGTTCACCGCGCCGGGATCAGCATAGCGCCCGCCTTCAGGCAGGCAAATTTTTGGCCAAGCAAGATGCCCACGTGAAGGCGCAACAGCCTGTCCTCCCGGCGCTCTCCGCGCTACACTAAGGCCGCAACCTGCATCCAACGAATGGAAGCAAATTGCATGTTTCCCAAAACAAAATTCATAGCCGGGCTCTGCGGCCTGGCTCTGGTTCTGGCGGCTGCGCCTCGTTCCGCGCGCGCCCAGGGTTCCGGGCCGATGCAGCCGCCGGAGTCCACGAAATTCCCCACGCCTCCGCCGGCAGCCAAGCCCGAATCCCCAACGCTTCCTCCGGAAGAAATCATCCGCCGGTTCGCGGCCAAAGAAGATGAAATGGTGCGCGCCATCAAGGGCTACACGTTTCAGAAAGAAGTGCGCATCGAGGAAATCGGCCCGAACAACAAGTCCGCCGGCCAACTCGACATCGTGACGCAGGTGCGAGTTTCTCCCGAAGGCAAAATGTCTGAGAAGCCGGTAAGCCGGCAGCCCTCGACGCTTCATTATCTGGATCTGCACCGAGGCGATTCCGATCTGCTGGCCCCCACGCCGATGTTTCCGCTGACCACGGCCATGCTTCCGAAATACCAGATCATCTACGGAGGAAAGCAGCCTCTCGATGAATTGACCGCGTACTATTTCACGATCAAGCCGCGCGCCGTGGACCGCGCCTACGCCTATTTTTCAGGGGTAGTGTGGGTGGATATTCAAGATCTGGTGATCGTGAAGACCATGGGCAAGTGGGTGACCGAGCTGGGCGACGTTACGGCCTCTGACCTTCCGTTTACCGTGTTCGAGACCTACCGCCAGCAGGTGGGCAAGGATTTGTGGTTCCCGGCGTATTCGCGTTCCGACGAAACCATTCAGTCCGGCGATGTCAGCGTGCCGCTTCGGGTGATCGTGAAGTGGAGCGATTTCAAGCCGGCGGGCAGCGACTCCAATGCGGATGTTCCGGGCCCGCCCATGATGAAGCCACCGGACAACCCAGGCAAGCCATAGCGACGGCCGCGAAGTTACCGCCAATCGTCAATTAAAAATACTCCCGGACGGTTATACCCAGGCGCGCCGTTTCGCTCCATGAGGATGCCTTGCCTGGCAACTTGGAACCCGGCATCCAACATCTCGCGATAGGCGTCCAGGCGCGCCAGATTCACGCCTGCGGAAAGTGAGTTTGCGCCGCGCGAACGCGCGAATTCGCGGCAGGCATCCAACAGCCGGCGAAATTCCTGCGCCGCGTTGGGGCCGCTGCGCACCGCGGCAAATTTGATGTAGCATTTTTCGCTTCCCGCTTCCGAACCCGGCCCCGCGTGGCACACCGCGAATCCGGTGAGCTCTCCACCTCCCCACGTCAGCACGGTATCGCCTAATTTTTGCGCGTCCACCGCGCGAATCTCCCGCTGCACGTCCAGGCCCTCGTAGATGGAGTTGGTCAGCTTGCGGCAGGCCTGCAAACACAGTTCCTTGTCGCCGGCAAACAGATCGCTGAACCGCGCCCAACGCTTGGGCGCCGGAGCGGCATCCTTCGGCACGGAAATCTCCATCAACGAAGTGAGGAAGCGCGGCCAGAAACCGAATTTCTGGTAGAGGTTCACATGCTTGGGACTGTTGGCAAACGTAAACAGGCCGGCGTGGCGCACGCCCCACTTCTCAAACAGGCCCATCGTGGGACGCAGCAGTTGTTGCGCAATTCCACGATCCCAGAAATCCGGGCGGATCGTGAGCGGCCCAAAAAATCCGACGCTGCCCCAGCGCGTTACGAAGTTCGTTCCCGCCAGTTCTCCTCCCACTTCCGCGGCTATGGCAGCGGATGGATCGGCCCGCCAGCGCGTCCGCACGTAATCCGCGTCGCCCATAAACTTCAGTGGGTCGGGCATGCCGAGAAATGTGCCGAACGCCAGCCGCATCACGCGATCCGCGGCCGGAAGATCTCCCTCACGCAGTTGCCGAATCGTAACTTCCAAAGGCTTTTGCGGCGATGTTTGAGGCGATGAACTCATTGCGATATTTCCCCCGATCAGTTTTCGGACTTGTGCCGCAGCGTGGGCCGGTCGGATTCGTCCGGCGTATTCTCATTCGGTTTCTGGCCGGGCGCGGGCGGGGGAGCGGGAGCTTTCGGCGGTTGAATGATCCACTGGATTCCGGCATCGAAATCGACTTTCACCATGAAAAGTTTTGTTTCCGGCGTCGTGGTCGCGGGAAGCGCCGCCTTCAAGAACGTTACCACGCTGGCCGCGTCGCTTTTCTGGCTCTGGCCATCGACCACCAGCGTCATGGCTTTGGCCTCAATTTCCGTGGCCGCGCGGATTTTTGCCAGTCGCGCGTCGTTCTGCTGCAGCAGGTCGAGAAGTTCCGGCTCGCCCTTGGCGCGGTTCTCGGGAGGATAGCGAACTTCCATCAGTGTTTTCGGCTTGCCTTTCTCGGGAGGATAAAGCTGGTTGTAACTCGGCCGCAAGACGCGGGTGCGAAAGATGCCGTTGCCCAGTTCATCCTGCTGGATGCGGTAGTCGATGGCCCAAGCCTCTGGGCCATAGTCGCGCAGATAGCCCGCAAGCACAATGCGGATGAGCGGTTCGTCCTCGCCAAGCGTCACTTTGTGATGCAGTGAACCCGCCAGCACGCGCAGGCGCTCCAGCACGGCGATGCCGATGGACTCGATATCGCTCGCGCGAAACCCTTCATCCTTCTGCCCGCCGGTATTCAGCGCCGCGGCAACCAGCCTGGTAAATTCGCCGTCCAGCCGAATGGGCTGATCCTTGGAATCGGGCAGCACCCACTCCACCGCGCCCAGCATCACCGCGACGCGCTCCGCGGAAAGAATCGAAATGCCCGGCGGCAAGGAGCCCGCCTCTGTATGCGCGTCCGTTGCCGCCAGAATGATCGCGTCCTTGGTCGCGCAAATCACCGTCCGGCCCTCGGCCAAATTGACGGCCACTTCCTGATCGCTGGATTGCTGAGCGAATCCCGGCGTAGGAAGGATGCAAGCAAAAACAAACAGAAAAGCTGCAAGAAACAGGAGCGAGGCCGGCAAAGCGCTGCCATTCTGAGCGAAGGGAAAAATCTCTCTTCGATTTAAGCGCGAGCAAAGAAGTAAGGAGAAATTCTTCGCTTCGCTCAGAATGACAGTCAAGAGTCGTCTATCGTTTCCAGTCACGTCTTTCATCAGTGTAAATCCGTGTGAATCTGTGGTTCCAGCATCTTTTCTTTCCTGGCAATCGCCTGAAGCGCCGTAAAAGCCACGACATTCGCCACGTCTTCCGCCGAGCAGCCGCGCGACAGGTCGTTCGCCGGGCGGTCCAGCCCCTGCAAGATAGGTCCCAGCGCCTGCGCGCCGCCCAGCCGCTCGACGAGCTTGTAGGCAATGTTTCCGGCGTCGAGGTCCGGAAAAATCAGCACATTGGCGTTTCCGGCCACCGGCGAACCCGGAGCTTTGGAGCCCGCGACGCGAGGCACCAGCGCCGCATCCACTTGCAGCTCGCCATCCACCGCCAGTTGTGGCACGCGCGCCTTTAAAATCCGCAGCGCTTCCCTGACTTTTTCAACACGCCCGTGGTTTGCCGAGCCTTTCGTGGAAAATGAGAGCAGCGCCACTCGAGGCTCGGCATCGAGAATCGCCCGCGCATTTTCCGCCGTAGCCCGCGCGATTTCCGCGAGTTCCTCGGGATTGGGATCCGGCACCACCGCGCAATCCGCAAAAATCAGCGCGCCGGAAGTACCCAGGTCCAATTCCGGGCGCTCGGGTACAATCATGACAAAAAAACTGGATACCAGTTTGGCATCCGGCGCGAGGCCGATCGAGTGCAAGGCCGCGCGCACTGTTTCTCCCGTGGTATTCGCCGCGCCGCCCACGGTTCCATCGGCGTCTCCGGCCGCCACCGCGAGCGCCGCAAAATACAGCGGACGCCGCGCGATTTCCATCGCTTCGTCCAGCGTAGTTCCCCGAGCCCGCCGGCGCTCGCAATAGAGCTGGGCGTATGCTGGCATGCGAACGCTGCCCGCCGGATCTTCGATCGCGGTGTCCCCCAGCGCCACATGCAGGTCCATCGCGGCGGAGCCGATGATTTGCTTGCGGCCGAGCAGGATAATCTTGGCAAATCCCTCGCGCGCAATCGCCGCCGCGGCAGCTACGATCCGCGGATCTTCGCCCTCCGGCAGGACGATGCGCTGCGGGCGCGCCCGCGCTCGGGCCTTGATTTTCTCAACCAGCGTCATCACCCGCCCAAGTTATCACAGGTTTGCGGGTCCCGCCGATTTCTGTAGAATGGATGCTCAATCCAGCGGATTAGCCGCAAGCCATCGGACCGGCGGACCCAGTGCGGCCCGAAACCAGCGACCGCGGAAGGCGGATACCATTCGACACAAAGGTAAAAAACTGAAGGACATCCTCGAGGCCCACGAGAAATTCCACAAGGGGCATCCGGGAGGGGAGCGCGCCGATCTTGCCGGCGCCGATCTCTCCGGTCAGGATTTGAAGAAACGCGACCTGACTGGTGCCAACCTTGCGGGAAGCAACCTGCGCAAAGCAGATCTCCGCGGCGCCAAGCTCAGCCACGCCGATTTGAGCGGCGCCAACCTGCGCCAGGCCGATTTGCGGAATTGCGATTTTACCGAGACCATGCTGGGGGGCGCGGACCTGAGCGAAGCCGACTTAAGCGGCACCGAGTTGTTTCGCGGCGATTTACGCTCCGCGAAATTGCACAAGACCATTTTGCGTGGAACCGTTTTGCGCCAAGCCAATTTGCGCGGCGCGGATTTTTCCGGCTCGGACCTGGCGCTGGCCAGCTTCCGCGAAATCGATTTGACCGAGGTGAAGCTGGACGGTGCGCAGTTGAAGGATGCGGTAGTAAGGGATATCCGGAAGGGCTGAGTAGCACAGCCACTCCTAGCTGTGCGCTTTTGTAAGATTAAAGTCCGCCCGGGACGCGCAATCGCAAAATCCGCACAGCCAGGAGTGGCCGCGCTACTTGCCCGTGGCCGACGCCGACGATTCCGTGCGCGGCATCCCGCGGCGCCGCACTTCAATACCCAGCCGTTTGATCTTCTGATTCAAAGTGGAGAGCGGAATCTGAAAATTTTCCGCCGCCTCGGTCTGATTCCATTCGGTGCGTTCCAGCATGTCGCAAATCACCCGCCGCTCGATTTCATCCATGATCTGAAACAGGGAATTCTTGGAGCTGTCCGCGCCGCTGCGCGAGCCGTGTTCTCCCGGAAGCGGCGGCAGAATTTCGGAAAGCTGTAACCGCATGCCGCCCACCAGTTCCTTGCTGCGCACGCTCTCCGGCAAGACATCGACGTCCAGCAATTCCTGCGAGGACAGGACCACCGCGCGCTCCACGACGTTTTCCAGTTCGCGCACGTTGCCGGGCCATTCATAGTCCACCAGCAGCCGCAGCGCCGGGGGACTGAACCGCCCCACCGGCCGGTTATTTTCCTTGGCAAAGATGCGCAGAAAATGTTCGAGCAGCAGCGGGACGTCTTCCTTGCGCTCGCGAAGCGGCGGCAGGGGAACCGCGATGACGTTCAGGCGATGGTACAGATCCTCGCGGAACCGCCCTTCGCGCACCAGATTGATCAACTGCACGTTGCACGCGGCGATGATGCGCACATCCACCTTGATCGTTTCCGTGCCGCCCAGCCGCATGAATTCGCGCTCCTGAATCACGCGCAGAAGCTTGGCCTGCGTCTCCGGACCGATGGTGGAGATTTCATCGAAAAAAATCGTGCCCTGATCGGCCACTTCAAAGAGCCCTTTTTTTGAAGCCACCGCGCTGGTAAAGGCGCCCTTCACGTGTCCGAACAGTTGCGATTCCAGCAGGTCCACCGGGATCGACCCCGTGTTGATCGGCACAAAAGGCTTGTCCGCGCGCGCCGACGCGGAATGAATGGCCTTGGCGATCAATTCCTTGCCCGTACCGCTTTCGCCGTGAATCAGCACCGTGGAGCGCGAAGGCGCCACCTGCCCGACCAGGTCGAGCACCGCATACATTTTTTCGCTTTTCCCGATGATGTTCGGAAAATTGTAGCGCTGCTTCAGCGCGCGCTTCAGCTGAACGTTTTCCTCGCGCAGCCGGCGTCCCTCGACGGCTTGCGCCACCTGGATCAGCAATTCGTCGTTGGACCACGGCTTGGTGATGTAGTCCTGCGCGCCGCTCTTGAAGGCGGCCCGCGCCATGTCAATGGACCCGTATGCGGTGATCAGAACAACGGAGAGATTGGGATCGCGCTGGCGAATTTCGAGCAACAGTTCCAGTCCGTTGCGATCGGGAAGGCTCACGTCCAGCAGGACGAGATCGAAGGGCTTCTCCTCGAGCATCGCCAGGCCCGCTTCGCCCGTTTCGGCGCTGGCGGTCGAATACCCTTCCATGTTCAGCAGAAGTTCGAGGCCCTCGCGAATTTCGGATTCGTCGTCGACGACTAGAATGGCGCCCTTAGACATGTACCGCTTTCCGAGCCACCGGGAATTCCAGCCGGAAGGACGTGCCCTTTCCGGGCGTGGAGCGCACATCCACTTTCCCGGCGTGCTCCTTGACGATGCCGTAGCTCACGGAGAGTCCGAGGCCAGTGCCGCGTCCCGAGGATTTCGTGGTGAAGAAGGGATCGAAAATGCGATTCAGATTCTCCCGCGGAATGCCGCCGCCGCTGTCGATGATTTCGACTTCCACGGAGCCGTTATGCGCCGCCGTGCGAATTTCAACGATTCCGCCGGCAGGCATCGCATCGCGCGCGTTCAGAAAAAGATTCAGGAAA
>DATGJQ010000082.1:0-79801 GCA_035295105.1 Candidatus Acidiferrales bacterium
ATACCCTGCCAGATGACGGAATCGGCACAGGAGTAGGATTCGGGAAGAAGCCAAAAGGATTGCTCAAATTGCTCGGAATGCTCAGGCGATTCACTTCTGCGATGCACCGGGAGCGGGCGGAATTTCTCCCTCGGCCCAGACCGCGCCGTCGCGGAAGAATTCCTTCTTCCAGATGGGCACATTGCGCTTCAGGCTGTCGATGCCGTAGCGGCAGGCGTCGAAGGCCGCGCCGCGATGCGCCGAGCAAACCGCGATCATCACCGAAGTCTCGCCGATTTCGAGCCGGCCCAGGCGATGAATCATGGCAAATCGCCGGATCGCGAACTTCTCACGCATCTCCGCACCGATTTCGCGCATTTTGGCAATGGCCATGGGCTCATACGCTTCATACTCCAGGTACAGCGTCGAGCGACCGCCGGAATGGTTGCGCACGATCCCTTCAAACACCACCACCGCGCCGTCGGGCGGGGCTTTCAGTTGCGCCACGATTTCCGCGGTCTCAATCTGCCGCCGCACCAGCGCGCACAAGTTTTCCTCGACCGAGGCCCCGGAGGTATTCGCGCCACCACTCACCGGCGGCAGAAAAGCAACTTCATCACCGGCAGCGAGCGGCGCGCGCCATTCCGCGAATTCCTGGTTTACGGATGCGACCACCGAAGGCCGGAAGCGCGCCAACTCCGGAAAATTCCTGCCGTAGCGCTCGAACAGATCCTCGACGCGAGCCCCGTCGGAAAGCTCCGCCTGCTCCTCGCCCCGGCCCACGATATCCTTTAACCGTCCGAAGAAAAGTACGCGCACGCGCATGAGGCCCATTCTATCCGCGCACCAACGAAAGTTCCACTTCGCCGTAGGATAAGCTCACGGCCATAGGCTGGCAGCCAAATCACATCAGTCGAATCTGTGTACGGCAGAACTTCATGAGCAATGGAAAAACTAAGAGCATTGTCATTCTGAGCGAAGCGAAGAATCCCTCTTCGATTTCACTATCGCGGAAAAGAAACCAAGGGGAGATTCTTCGCTCCGCTCAGAATGACAAAACCATCCCGCAGCCTATCGAGCTCTGATGTTTCCGTAATTTCAAAACTTTCAGCGCCATCAGAAATTACATTTCGGGAATTAAATTGACGACCTCGGTACCAGCGCCGTAGCGTGGAAAGGAGTACGGGGAGGTCGGGCAAATGCGCATCCTGGTTTCGGGATCCACCGGGTTCGTCGGCACCGCGCTCGTCGAATCGCTGGTGCGGCAAAATCATTCCGTCGCGCGGCTGGCGCGGCCCGGATCGTCGAAAAGCGATGGCCCGGCGGCACAGCAAAGCATCCCCTGGGATCCGGTCGCAGGCCAGTTCGATGCCGCGGCCGCCGAAGGCTTCGACGCTCTGGTGCACCTCGCCGGAGCATCCATCGCCGACGGCCGGTGGAACGCCTCGCGCAAACAATTGTTGCGCACCAGCCGGATCGACGCCACGCGCCACCTGATGTCCGCGCTCGGAAAATTGCAGCGGCCGCCGCGCGTGATTGTCGCGGCGTCGGCGATCGGCTACTACGGCAGCCGTGGAGATGAAATTCTCACCGAAGCCAGCGCCCCGGGAAACGATTTCCTCGCCGAACTGTGCCGCGAGTGGGAAGCGGAGTCCGCGCGCGGAGCCGAATTTTGCGCGCGCGTGGTGCACACGCGATTCGGAATCATTCTTGCGGCGCACGGCGGCGCGCTGGCCAAGATGGCCCTGCCCTTCAAGCTCGGTGCAGGCGGCCGCCTGGGCGATGGCCGCCAGCGGATGTCCTGGGTAACACTGGGAGATACGGTGAAGATCATCGAGTTCGCGCTCGCGACGCCGGGCCTCAACGGTCCCGTCAATGTCGTCGCGCCGAACGCGGTTCGCAACGCGGAGTTCACTCGCGTTCTGGCAAAAACGCTGCACCGCCCCGCGCTCTTCCCCGCCCCGGCATTCGCGCTGCGTCTCGCTCTCGGCGAAATGGCGGACGCCTTGCTACTCAGCAGCCAACGGGTGACACCGTCCAAACTAACAGCCGCGGGATACGTCTTCCGGCAGCCCGATCTCGCGGGCGCGCTCGCGGAAGTGTTTCGAAAATAGCTCGGGTCGGAATGTTACTCTTCGAAAAGAAATCCGAAGAAATCAGGGCGACGGCCGAGATTTTACATCATCGGAATTGACATCGACTGTGACTCTGCTATTCTAGCCGCAGCAGAATTTCGCCACATCGCCGTTCCAGTGCGCGGAGTCGCGCAAGATTCCACAACCCCGACAAAACCATCCAAGTTGTCATTCTGAGCGAAGCGAAGAATCTTTCCCGCTTTCTCTTGCGCGACAGTGAAATCGAAGAGGGATTCTTCGCTGCGCTCAGAATGACACTCGTTCGGTATTGACTAGCGTAGCGCCCGCCTTCAGGCGGGCATCCGGTTGCGACCGCAATGCCACTTAAACGCTAAGCCGCCAGGATTTATCCGGGAAAGGCTGCAAGGAAAGCGAATCAAAGATCCAACTGGGTCTGTAACTCATCCAGGTTGGACTCATCCACGACAAAATCGGGATTTTTCCCCGAAAAGTCTTCCACTTCGTCAAAGGCCTGAAACAGGCGCATTTTGGCTACGGCGTATTCTTCCGTTCCGGTAAATCGCCGCCCGGTGCGCGCCGACCATTTTTCCAGCGCCGCTTTGTTCACAAAAATCCGCACCGGAAAAACATGCTTGCGGTCGACCGAAGCCATGTAGACGTACTCAGTTCCTTCGGCCTTGCCGCGTCTGGATTTCTCAACCTCGTAGAAATAGTATTGGTAGACAAAGCCAGTCTGCGCGGAATAGCTCTTCACTCGGTGTGCCGCTTCGGGTCGTGGCATGGCTTGATTATTCTCGCCACAAGCAGCCGTGTCAACGTTGCGGGTAACCCGCTTCGCGCTCCAAAGTGAATCACGATTCCCGATTGCGATTCCCATTGTGGTGTAGCTCTCTCTTTGTACGCCGTCACTGCGAAAGTGCCGCCACCCGAGCAGGCCACCATCTCTGTTCGAGCTTGCGCGAGCAATGCTTTGACTGCATGCGCCTTGCCCTCAACGGCCCTCGGTCGATCCTGGGCAACGACTTCACGACACTGAAAACTTTTCTTCAATGCGCCACACTGGCACAGCGCGTGCTCTCAGCGTCTCAATGGAAGGAAGCACGAAACTTCGCGCGCGCCGCCCTCGGACTCTCACCCAGTCGTGGTGGCGTGCCGCGCTGCTCTTCGTTGCGTCACTCCCGGGCTGTGGCGGACTGGTTGGTTCGAGCCCGCCGCAGCCCCCTCCCGCAAATATCAGCGTCACCGTCGCCCCAGCCAATGCATCTGTCCCGCTCGGCGGATCGCAAGCCTTCGCTGCAACTGTGGAGGGCACGCAGAATCCGGCGGTGAGCTGGAGCGTGAACAGAATTCCCGGCGGAAACGCCGCGGCCGGAACGATTGACGCCAGCGGCGTCTACACCGCTCCCGCAGATCTTCCAGTGCCCGCTTCCGTGTCCGTCAGCGCCACGAGCGCGGCCGATCCATCGAAATCCGCCGCGGCGGCGATTACCGTCACCAGTTCTTTCAGCGTCCTTGTGAGCGGCCCGTCATCGGTCACCTCTGGCACGAGCGTCCCGTTTTCAGCCGTGTTTACCGTGCCCCTCAACTCCAATCCCAGCCGCGTGATTTCCTGGAGCGTCTCGGGCGCGGGATGTTCAGGGGCGGCGTGCGGGACCATCACGTCCATCGGCGTCTTTACCGCGCCTGCTCTACCGCCGTCCCCTGCGACGGTGCAAGTCGTCGCCACGCCGCAGGCCGATCCCGCAAAGGCGGCTTTTGTTTCGGTTTCGATTGCGCTCTCCATCCAGATTTCCGTGTCGCCTTCTTCCGCCACGCTCGCGCTCAGCGCGGTCCAGACATTCCGGGCCACGGTAACGGGGGCACAGGATCCCAGCGTCACGTGGGACGTCAATGGAATTGTCGGCGGCAATTCTATCGTCGGGACCATTGCGAATTCGCAAACCGATCCCGACCGCACCACGTACACGTCCCCGGCCGTGATGCCGGCTGGCCAATCGGTAGCCGTGCGCGCCCGAAGCAACGCTAACCCAACGGTCTTCGCCAGCGCGACCATCGGATTCACGGCTGCCGCTTACGTGACGCTTTCTCCCGCCAGCGCAACTCTGGCGCTTGGGGAGCGGAAATCGTTTGCCGCGCAGGTCAACAACTCTCCCAATCAAAGCGTTACATGGCTGGTCAATTCCATTCCCGGCGGAAATTCCGCGGTCGGACAGATTTGCGTCGCGGGCTCGAATCCCTGCCAACCGGATTCCACGAGCAACGGAGGAAGCGTCGATTTTCTCGCGCCGCTCGACGTGCCTTCCCCAAATCCGGTGACCATCACCACAACCAGCGCGGCGCCAAACGCTCCAAACGCATCCGCAGCGGTCACCATCCTGCCGCACATCGTGGTCAGCGTTCAGCCCGGAAACATTTCCATCGCCGCCACCGAGCAGCAGCGATTTATCGCGGCGGTTGCCGGCACCGATAATCAACAGGTCGTTTGGACCATCACGGGTCCGGCGTGCAGCGCTCCGTCCTCCTGCGGGTCCATCGATTCCACCGGCCTGTACACCGGGCCTCCGGCCGCGCCGTCGCCGGATCGAATCGACGTCGTCGCCACCAGCCTCGAGGATACCAGCCAGTCGGGAACCGCGGCGCTCACCATCACCAGCGGGCCGGCGATTTTTTCTCTCAGCCCGACCAGCGCTTATGCGGGCTCGGCCGGCGGGTTCACGCTGCTGGTTTCCGGCAACAATTTTTCGCCGTCCGATCCGGGCCCCGGATCCATTCTTCTGATCGCCGGCGCGGCGCGGGCGACTTCGTGCGCGCTTCCGACGCAGTGCGTCACCTCGCTCTCCGCCGCAGACCTGCAATCCGCGGGAAACCTGTCCGTGCAGGTGCAGAATCCCGATACGTCCCTTTCCAATTCGCAAACGTTCGTGGTTCTCGCGCCCGGCGCGTCGGCCGGCACGATTTCGTTGACTCCCGGCGCGCCCGCGAGCCCCGGAAATGACATCGTGGTGGTCGATCTCAGCACCAATGGCGGATCAGGCGATCCGGCGAACGTGAGCTTGAACGTCGCCGCCATCGGCGCGTACCTCGTGGCGACGTCGTCGTGCACGCTCGGCGCAAGTCCCGTCATTGTTCCGCGGCCGCCGTCAGGAACGGGCACCGCGGACGTGTGCGTCTTTTCGGTGAGCGGGCTCAATCCATTCTTTCAGTACACCATCAGCGGCTCGCCCACGCCTGACATTACAGTCAGCAACCGCGAACCGCTGGGCCTGGGAATCCTGCACCTGACGCTGCAGGTTCCCGCCAACGCGGCCCCCGGGCCGCGAACTCTCTTCGTTCAAAACCCCGCGGGCGACATGGCCGCGGCCACCGGCGCGCTGGAAGTGCAGTGAGATGCCGCTCGGTACCGTGCATCCAACGCCGTGAAATGCAATGCGGTGGGGACCGATGCAGAGAAGTGCGATGCAGAGAAGTGCGATGCGGTGACGTGTGATGAAACGAGGTGCATGGATGCGAAAGCGAATCGCAAGACAATTTATCTTTCTACTGTTTGCGGCGCTCGTTTTTTCAACGCTCTTCGTGGCCGCGGGGCGCGCCACCACACTGGCTCGGCTCAGCCTGGAGCAGTTGGCGGCCGGATCGGCGGCCGTCGCGCGGGTGCGCTGCACCGGCGTCTCTTCGCGGTGGGAAAACGGTTCGATCTGGACGCTCGTGGAGATGAACGTCCTGGAAACGATGAAAGGCAATTTGCCGCAGAACATCACGGTGCGATTGCCGGGCGGACGCGTCGGGCACTTGACCGCCGCGGTGGACGGCACGCCGAGATTCGCTCCGGGAACGCAAGCGATCCTGTTTCTGCAGCCGTCGCGCGCCGGAGGATTTACGATCGCCGGTTGGGTGGAGGGAACTTTCCGAATTTCGCGCGACCCGCGCACCGGCGGCGAAACCGTGACGCAGGATTCCAGCGCGTTTGCCACGTTTGACGCCGCGGCGCGCGCCTTCCGCACCGAGGGCATTCGCCGAATGCCGGTCAACGTTTTTCGCGCACGCGTTGCCGCCGCCGTGGCCCGCAACGATGGGAGGACGCGATGAGCGTAAGACGCCACCGCCCAGGTTGCAAAGTTTCCAGGCTCCGAACAGCTGTTTCGTTGTCCGTCGCTTCCCTGTTCCTCCTGCAAATCACCGCGGCATATACGGGCGCGTACGATCTTGGAACGATCGTGGCGGACATGACTCAAGCACCCGAACGGTCCGGAGGAACTTCCTGCCCGCAACTCACGCGTTTCGACATTTCGACTCCCGGCTCGATCAACCGCCAGTGGAGCACCTCGCTCAGCACGAGTCCTGCGACCATTCTGACCGCGGAAATCACCACGGACGGACAGATCAACGAAATCCAGAACGCCATTCAGGAATCGCTCGCGGTATGGACCGGAGTCTCCGGCAGCCTGCTCACCCCTGCCTCGCTCGGGCCGCTCCAGCAGACATCGCTGACCGGCGCGTGCTCATCCACCGACGGGCTCAACAGCATTTGTTTCGATCAAAACGATCCCGGATTCACGCTGGGCGTTCTGGCGTTCACGCGCGTCGTTTCGGCGGACACCATCGGCCAGCAGCTTTCTCCGGGTACTCCGCCGTCCACTTTCGTCGGCGAAATTCTGGACGCGGATACGCTGCTCGTGCCGAACGACCCGAACACCACGTTCGCCACACCGGCAGCGCTGGCGTCCCATCCGGATTCGTATGACCTGGAGTCGATTTTGACCCATGAACTGGGCCATTCCTTCGGCTTCAACCATTCGGGGGTTTGGGGAGCGATGATGTTTCCCTTCGCACCGTCGCCTGGTCACGTGGCTGGCACGCGCCCCACCGCGCTGGCCCCCGATGCGCCGCTCTCGGATGACGATCGCACCGGGCTGCGCGTTCTATATCCCGATCCCAGCGACTCCGTGCATATCGGCGCAATCAGCGGGCGCGTGTTGCCCGCGAATCCCCTGGCCCTCCCGATTTCGCCGATCGGAGTGACTGGAATTTTTCCCGCGCAGGTGGTGGCGTTGAACGACGCCACCGGCACGGTAGCTGCCGCGGTGACGGCGGGCTGGAGTTGCGGCGATCCGGGGCCGGCGCAATTCGACGGAAGTTTTTCGCTGCAACGGCTGGCGGCCGGAAGCGCGCAGAGTTACCGGATTTACGCGGAGCCGCTCGACGGTCCGGTCACGCTCGGACGCGTGATCGGGAATATGACCTCGCTTTGCCGCAATTCGACCAGCGATCCGGAATGGCCGGCGCAATATGCCTGCACCGTGCCGGCGCCGGCCGCACCGTTTTCTGCGCGGGTCCGGGCGTCACCGTGATTGGAATTCAGATCGATTTGGATGGATGGGAACTGCATCTGCAGCGCCACAAAAAACTGAACCCGGCTCAGGATCGGCCGGGTTCGGTTCATTTCAGCCTGGTTTTGAGAATCGCTACTCGGCCGTGGTGTTCACCCACGAGATGCGATTCGCGGAGACCACCGGGACAGGTGTGGTGTAAGTCGTCGACGAGGTAACTGTGGTGGACGGGAACCATGGCGGCGAAAATCCGCCCTGCGCATAGCGCCGGTCGAACCACACGTTTCGCGTGGTGGCGCCGATGTTCTGAATGGTGTTCTGCATACGTCCGCCCACGATGGTCAGCGTGTTGATGTTGCTGCCTGTATTCGTCAATCCGCCGCTTCCGCCGGCGGACAATGCGGCAATCGAAGCGTCAATCTCGAGGTTGCCGTTGGACTGCGAGTTGTTGAGGTTGATATTCCCGTTCGCCGTGAAAATGCCCAGGGTCTGGCCGTGATTATTCGCGGCGATCAAGGTGTCGGCAGGCGTCGAACCGCTCTGTGTGAGAGTGACCGGTTCGCTCTGGTAGAGAAGATCTCCGGTAATGGTTATGCTGCCGTTGGCCACGATGTCCAGCGCGGTGGTGTTTTGAATCGAACCGACACCCTGGCCGCCTCCCTGCAAACCGGTAATGTTGCCATCGACGTACAACATGGTGGCGTCGCGTTGGAACGTACTGGAAGAGTTGCACTGCGTGGGCACGCCAGTGATTGTCTTGGAGGTGCCGCCTTTCACAATTTTTGTGGTATTGGCGAGGTTATCGACGGTCACCGTGGTGACCGCGGAACCTTGCGTGATTGTATAGATTTGCGGCGAGCTGGTGCCCGTTACGGTGCCCGCGGAAACTGCTACAGAAGCGGCTCCCTCGACATAAATTCCTCCGCCGCAACCTGGCGGAGTGCCGGACGACCCGAAAGTCAAGGTTCCACTATTGCTGTAATACGGCAAATACACACCGCTGGAAGGCGCCGTGGCCGGATACGGGTTGCCGTTCACGTCTTTCAGGATGGCCTGCATGCTGGGCGATCCGCCGTTGCCAATGCCATCCAACACCGCCTCCTTCTGGTTGAACGAATCCGTAGGCAGCGGAATATTCGGCTGGTTGAGCGCAATGCCCGATTGAAATGTCGGATGAATCGTTTGCGATCCAGATGTATAGCTGCTGTTCGAGGACTGGTAGCAGCTGCTGAACTGGTAGCCAAGATTCGCGGAGGCGCTGCCCACTTCGTCGGTAAAGATGTAAGAACCGCTGGTTCCAAAGTTCCAGGCGCCGTTCGTAAACACCGGACCGGTAATGGTTCCCGGAACGAGATAGCTGCCGTTGCAAATGGGGGACTGGTCGATGAACATGCCCCAGGCCGCGAAGTTGGTGTTGGTGGAGCTGGTGGAATGGATCGTTGCGGTCAAAACGATGGTTCCCGACTCGCGGATCGTGTTCGTTTCGTTTGCGTTTGACTGCCCGATCACGGTGAGCGTGTAGGGATAGGAATATGCGTAGTATGTGGCGGAGCCGTTGCCGGCGTTGGTGCAAGTGGGTATGGTGCCGGTGCTGCTCGTGTAATGAATCGTGCAGGTCGGCGCGCTCAACGTGCTGTTGGTGGAATCAACTTTAAACTGTCCGGTCCAGGAAGCTTGCGATCCGAGGATAGATTTGTAAGCTCCGAATCCGCTGGACGTATTGACGAGACCGGACAAGATCGTCGTTTCCGTTCCGGTGGCGACCGGCGGTGTGGTGCTGTACGCGGTGTAGGGATTTGGTACGGCCGCCGCGAACTGGGCCATCAGGTATTGGCGGGCGACGTTCATGCCCGAATCGGCGGCGTAGAAGGACGCCCGCGCATTGCGGTAGTAGCCGTCGATGAGCGTATCCGACATGGTGGCAATCACCATGGATAATGTCATGACTGTGAAAAGGCTCAGGATCAAGAGCGCCGTAATCAATGCCACGCCGCGCTCGCGCCCGTGCTGCCACTGCTTTTGATCATTGAGATTCATAGGAGTCCTCAATCGGTCATGCTCATGTTTCTGGGATTGATTACCACTGAAACACCCTGAATTTCGTACGCGCCGTTGTCGAATGTATTGCGGAACACATACGCGGGAGAATTGGTCGGAGTGGTTCGGCCGATCAGCGACACCATCACGGACCGGACCAAAGTGTAGTTGTAGCCCGCGGCGACGCCGTTGTTGGTGTAGCTGGAAGCGTCGAAATTGTAGATGGTGGTATCGGTATCGGTGGTGCTGTTAAAGAGCGATACTCCAATCTTCATTCCGATAATCTGCGTGGCCAGGGTCTTCTGGGCGGTGGTCTGCGAGAGTCCGGCCACCGTGCGCGTGAGCGTCGGATTCGACGAATCCGTGGTCACGTCGACGGCGTATTGAACGGGAGTAATGCGCAAGGCGAAATCGGTTTGCGAATACGTCTCACCGAGCATGGTATTCGCATGGGTGGTCATGCCATAGGGATCGTTGCCGCTCGCGGTGGTGTTGCAGCCGGTATAAGTGACGTTCGGCGTCACCGTCGTATCGGTGCAGGAGGTGGTCGCGGTATGGACCAGCTTCACCAGAATATTTCCGCTGATCGTCTGGGTGCTGCCTGCCGCGGTGAGTTTCACCGTGCTGTATTGCGAGCCATCTTGCTTCACCAGCAGGATCTGGTCGCCGCTCAGGTAATGCGCCGCAGCGGCCGTCGCTGCCGCGGCAGTGGCATATCCCGCGCTTCCTGGCGGGGACAGATACAACGTCGTCGTGCTCATCGCCACGCTGGCGCCGCTGCCGTTACTGGGGTTGGTGGGCGGCGTAGCTTCATCGGCGGTAATAATGCTGATGCTGTCAAAGCAATTCGCGCCATACAGCAGGGGCGTTCCCGAACGGCAATCGCCGCCGGACGCGATCACATTGTTGGAGACCACCACGCCCACGGGATAGTTGGGAATGTTGACGCCGGTGTAGAAATTGGCGCCGGCGTTGGCGATGTCCAACTGCATCTGCGCGACCGCGTTGCGCAGAGCGATGTTAACTTCCGCAAGGTTCTGCTGCTGGTTAAAGATCGGCTGGTGCTGCGCGAAGAGCGAAAGCGTCGCCCCGGCGATGATAGTGAAGATGGCGGTGGCGAGCAGCAACTCGACCAGGGTGAACCCCGACTGCCGCTTTCGGTTTGCAACTCTCTCAGTTCGCATGGATTCCCTCACGGGCGCACCGTGCTCATCTGGTAGGTAACGACCGGCCGAATCGATGTGTTGTTCAGTGTGACGATCACCGTGACGCGGCGAATTCCGGTCATCGTGATGCTGTTCACGACCGGATTTGCCTCGATCAGCCAGCGACGGTGAAAGGCCACGACTCCCACGCCGCTGGGTGCGGCGGTGTTGTTATTGTTGTCCACTTCGCCGGTGGCCATGTGGACTACGGTCGAATATCCGCCGGTAACGGCGACCGTTTCAGAAACCTGCCCGGTCGTGTTGGACAAGTCGATGTCATCATAGTATCGGAGGGTGCCGACCGTGGTGTCAGTGGTGAGACTTCCGCCCGTAGCCACATGCGGATCGACCGCCGTCCAGCGATTCAGGTCCTCCAGCTTTTCGGAGGCCAGAGTGGTGGCCAGGGCCATATACCGCGCGCTCTCGGTGCCCTTCAGGCTCTGGGCGACCAGTCCGGCCATGGCCGACAGGCCGATGGTCATGACCGCGACCGCGATCAGAAGCTCGGCCACGGAAAAACCCGCCTTGCGACTTCGATGATTACTGTACTTTAACGTTTCCATAGTTGGATACCGTAATAGTCTTGGTCGTTCCCTGGTAAGTGATGGTGAAAGAATTTGAGCCGACCGTCGCGGTCACCATGCCGTTGGGCTTGAAGTTAATCGTCGTATCCGCGCTAAAAGTCATCGGCCAGGCCGCCAGGGGCACTACGCCGCCGACGTTTTGATAGGTCGTTCCGCTGGGCAGATCTTGAATCTGGTAGGTTTGCGATGAAGCCGTAAACGCCACCTGGAACGGATACCCCTCTCGCAAAGCTTGAAACCGCGTCGATTGGATGGCCCATTTAGCCATCGCCACCGCGCTGTTGAGCCGGTAGGAATACACTTGCGATTTCACTTGGGGAATGGCCATAGCCGTCAGAACGGTGCCGATGAGCATAACGATCACCAGTTCCACCAGGCTGTACCCGCGATCACGTCGCGCTTTTCGATGTGCCACAGCTTGCGTCATTTCAGGTTTCCTTAGCCCTCTGCCCGATCGCTTCCGCCTTCGTCCATTGGGGCGCAACAGGAGTAGAGCAACTGCTCAGCCAAGCCGCTGCGCCCCTGAAATGATTAGAAACACAGATGTTATAGCTTTCCTATGGGTGCCCAGCATGCCGCTTCTGGAGACCGATGGATAGAAACTGTACAAAACGGTTCGAATTCCGCAGCCTCCATTCGGGTTCGTTATCGACACTCGTGGGTTAGGCGCGATCCCGCGTTCACCGACGGCGCAACGCGTTCGGGCTCAATTCGATGGCTTTTCTGAGCCACCTCGCTACCGGGCCGAGCGGCTCCCTTGGAGGGAATCGGCAAAATTGAAAAAGAATGTAGGGTTAGCGGAATTTCGGGAGGGAGGGTGCCTTCGGATGCCCGCCTGAAGGCGGACGCTACATGAGTCCTACGAGGCGGACGGTTCAGCCGATTTCATCACATCGACGATGCTTTGCACTACGTTTGCGTCGCCGGCGCCGGTGTTGATCATGACGTGGTAGACGGCGCGGCTCGGCCACTCCACGTGAAAATATCTTTCCAGGAAATTGGCGCGCTCGCGGTCCACCGTGTCCACCAGTTCCTGGGCTTCGCTCTCATTCTTTCCGCGGGCCAGCAGGCGGCGTATCTTGGCATCGCGCGGAGCGTAGAGAAACACCCGGAAGGTGTCGGGACGATCCTTGAGGAAGAGCTGCGATCCCCGACCGACGATCACCGACTCCCCTTTGCCGGCGGCGCGAAGGACGACATTCTGTGTAATCTTCAGGATCGTTTCGCTGTCCACCAGATTCAACTTGGGCGCGTTGAGGCTGCCTTCGTAGCTTCCACGCATGAAGGATTTCATCAGCCGGTAGTAAAGCGGGTCGGTGCGCTCTTCGTGCTGCTCGACGACGGACTGCGAGCAGTGCGCGAGGTGCGCGATTTCACGGGTCAGCAGTTCGTCCCAAAGCTTCCAGCCGAGCCGCTCGGCGAGGCGCTGCGCGATCTCGCTGCCGCCGCATCCATATTCGCGTTCCACCGTTACGATCCGGAACATGGCGTCTCCAGAAAGCTTCGCGCGATTCGCCTTGCGGCCATACTATACCGGAAATTATTACTCGGCCACTACATGGCCTCCGCCAGGATCGTTTTTCTTCAAGATGAACGCCAGAAAAATCATGATGGCCGATCCGATGGACAGCACCATGAAGGTGTCAATGTACGCGGCGGCACTGGCCTGCGCCTGAATGGTCTGGTAAATCCTGGCATAGGCCGTCGCTCGCGCGGCATGCTGGTCCAGGCCGGAGTGCGCCAGTCGCTGAGAAAAGCCGGCGACCCCGGCCTGCAGCCGCGGATTGTCGGGTCGAATGTGGCCGATGAGAACCTGCTGGTGAAACTGCGCGCGCCGTGCCAGCAGCGTGGTGACAATCGAGGTTCCCACGCTGCTCCCGATATTGCGCATGAAATTGACGATCCCCGAAACCGCGTTATTTTTTTCCGGCGCAACTCCGATGTACGCGACCAGGGTGATCGGCACAAAAAGAAATCCCATGCCGAATACCTGCGCGATGCGCAGCCACACCGCGGTGCTGAAGCCGATCTGCAAATCGATTTGCCTGGTGGAGTAGTACATTGCCAGCGCCAGGCACAACCAGCCGAAGGCGATCAGGCGGCGCGCCTGCACTTTGGTGGTCAGTTGCCCCATGATGGGCATTTCGACCAACAGGCACAATCCTCCTCCGGAAATCGCCAGGCCCGCGACCTGCGCCGTGTAGCCCATGAGCGTCTGCAGGAAAAGCGGCATCAGCACCAGGCTGCTGAACAACATGATGCCCAGCACGAACATCATCAGGTTGGAGGTGGCGAAATTGAAATTCCGGAACAGGCGGACATCGACGACCGGCGCTTTCTGAAACCATTCCCAGATGATCAGGACGACCAAGCTGACCACCGCGATAATCGCGAGCCAGGTAATGAAACGCGAGCCAAACCAGTCGTCCTCCTGGCCCTTGTCGAGCAGCACCTGCAGCGCGCCGACTCCCAGCGCCAGCAGCGCGATGCCGATATAGTCCAACTTCACGCCGGCTGCCTTGAGGCGCGCCAGGTATGGCGGGTCTTCGACAAATTGGTAGACCAGGAACAACGTCAGGATGCCGACCGGAAGATTGATGAAAAAAATCCAGCGCCAGGAATAGTTAAAGGTGATCCAGCCTCCCAGCGTGGGCCCGATCGTCGGCGCGGTGACGGCCGTGATTCCGTACAGCGCGAAGGCCAGGCCGCGCTTCTCCGGAGGAAACGTATCCGCTAGAATCGCCTGGGCCATGGGCTGCAGGCCCCCGCCGCCCGCGCCCTGCAACACCCGAAAGAAAAGCAGCAGGCCCAGGCTCGGCGCGATCCCGCACAACAGCGAGCTCACCGTGAAAACAAAAAGGCAGGTCATGAAAAATCGTTTGCGGCCCAGGGCTCCGGCGAGCCAACCGCTGATCGGGAGCACGATGGCGTTGGAGACCAGGTAGGAAGTGAGCACCCACGTGCTCTGGTCGTTGCTGGCTCCGAGATTCCCCGCCATGTAGGGCAACGCCACGTTGGCGATACTGGTGTCCAGCACCTCCATGAACGCGGCCATAGCCACGACCACGGCGATCAGCCAGGGATTGAACTTGGGCCGCCAGATTTCCTGCGCGGCGATGGAAGACGCGGAATCGCTCATCGGACGTAAACGTCGGGCACCACGTTCATGCCCGGGCGAAGCTGGTGATCCTGATTCTCTCCCGGGTCCAGAACAATTTTTACCGGGATGCGCTGCACGATTTTTACGTAGTTGCCGGTGGCGTTTTCCGGAGGAAGCAAACTGAAGAGCGGGCCGGTGGCTCCGGCGATGCTGTCCACATGCCCGTGGAACGTTTTGCCTGTGGAATCGATATGGATGTCGGACTTCTGACCGACTTTCATGTCGCGGAGTTCGGTCTCCTTGAAATTGGCGGTGACCCACACATCGTCGAGAGGAACGACGGTGAGCAATTGCTGCCCGGCCTGGACATTCATGCCGACCACCACCGATTTGGTCACTTCGCCGCTGATGGGCGCGACGATCTTTGTGTATTGCAGATTCAACTGGGCCTGATCGAGGGCGGCGCGCTTCTGCTGAACTTCCGCAATCGCTGCGCGAGCCCGGGCGCGCGTGGAGGATACCTGCTGCGGTCCGGTTTCCGCGGATTGCTGATTGGCTTCCGATTGACCGAGCTCGCTGCGAGCCTGCTGCACCGCCTGTTCGGCCGCCGCTTCGGTGTCGCGCGCGGCTGCCACCGAAGCGGCGCTGGCCTTCGCCGCGGCGACCGCCTGGTCGTAAACTTGCGCGGCCACTTCCTGTTTGTCGACCAGCGCCTTGTAGCGTTTCAGGTCGGCCTGAGCTTTCACGTCGTTCGCCTGGGCCGCTTCCAATTGGGCATGCGCGGCGGAAACCTGTTTTTCCGCGGCGGTGATGGCCGCGCCGGCGCTGACGACTCCGGACGACGCAAATTTCAACTGGCTGGCGGTATTGGTGGTGGTGATCGGCACGCTGATGTTGAGCGACTGGGCGGTGGCCTCGGCGCTGGCGAGATTGGCTTTGGCCGCTTCCACCGCGACCTCGGAGTCTTTCGGATCGATCTCCACCAGCACGGTTCCCTGCTGGACGTACTGGTTGTCTCCGACATTCACTTTGGTCACGTAGCCGGAGACGCGGGCGCTGACGGGATACAAGTGCGCATCGACTTGCGCGTCGTCCGTCGATTCGTAGCTCCCGAGATAACGCCACAGGAAAAAACCGCCGACGATCAGGACGACGACAACGACTGCGACAATGGCGATCGTTCTACGGCTGTTTGAGCGCTGGTGGTGCGCGGGCGGCGCGGATTCTCTGCTGGAGTCAACTGCAAAGTCAGATGGGTGCTCGTCGGCCATAGATGAGTTTCCTTTTGAGTGCTTCTTGGTGCCATGGGTCGGCGGCGCCAGGGACAGGCGCCAGTGATTTGCCAGCGTCGGTGGACTTATGAAGACTTCAGATGTTCCGTCGTGGGAACTTGCTGCTGCGTTCCACGGCCATTACTTTCCGGCGGAGTTCATTGCGCGTTTTTTCCGTCTACGGCCTATCGGCAACATACAACCGAAGGTTGAAGAAAGCAATCAGGTGACGCCGCAGGCTTCGGTCCGATCTTGCTGAGCTTCCGACACTTCGCTTGCTTGCCCGTGCCGAACTGCGGCGCGTGCCGTCACGCAAGCTCCCTCGCACCTGCACGAGGTTATTGGATGCGGAATTTTTCGCTTCGATGCCGCGGAAGAATGGAAACTGAAAAGCGGGAGGCAAATTCCCGGAAGGGTGGGTGACGCGTTTACCGCGGAGATTGGTAGCCCGGACGGGGGTCGAACCCGTAATCTTCGCCTTGAAAGGGCGACGAGTTAACCATTACTCTACCGGGCCACAGAGGCGCTCGCGAGGCGAGCCTTGCGTCGTTGAATTCTAGCACACTCGCTTGCGTAGGACAGGCTTCAGCCTGTCTGGTTTAGATTCGGCCAGTTGGAAATTCAGGGCTCGAAGGGAACTCTGAACCCGACAGCGAAGTCTGACGTGACACCGAAATCTAAACCTGACAGGCTGAAGCCTGTCCTACTGATTCACTTGCGGTCGTTGTGCTCTTCGAGCCAGGCCATCTGGATCGCTTCCAGCTTGCCTTCGTTGGATTGCTTGGGGTCGCCGGTAAAACCTTCGAGCGCCGTGACCCATTTGTGCAGGTCGGTGTAGCGCACCGACAGCGGATCGGCGTCCGGATATTTGTCGGTGAGCTGGATTCCAATTTCTTCGGCGTCGTCCCAATCGAATGTCGCGGGCATAATTTTCTCCAGATGCGGCGGCGCAGATCTTGGTAGGACAGGCTTCAGCCGGTCTGATTTAGATTCGGTCCGCTTGAGATCTAAACCTGACAGGCTGAAGCCTGTCCTACTTTTTAGTGGTGTTCCGCTTCCTTCGCGTAATTCTTGTTCCACTCGGGAATTTCGACCACCAGATCCTTCGTTCCGTCCGGAACGCACTGGCAGCCGAGGCGCGACTTCGCGGTGACGCCGGCGGCTTCGTCCAGTTGATCGAGTTCGTCGTCGGTGGCTTCGTTGCAGGACTCGAGACCCTCGTGCACGATGACGTGGCACGTGGAGCACGCGCACACTCCGCCGCAGGCGTGGTCGAGGCCCATGTGAAATCCGGTGGCGATATCGAGAATGCTGCCCGGCAGGCCTTCGCGCGCGTAGGGAACGTTTTCGGGGTCCACTTCAACAGTCTGACCTTCGCGAACGAACGTCACCTTGAACTTTTTCTTCGCGGGCGTGTACTTGACCTGTTCGATGTAGGGATTGCTGCCGCCCATGTTGTTCTCCTTCTAGATTGCTTAACCTTGCGCAATGACTCGATTCCGATACGGCCAGCGGCTGAAGCCGCCTTACTTCCGCAGACCTAACGGCACGGCTGAAGCCGTGCCCTACAAACATCTTGATCGCCTTCGGCGGGCACTTTTACTCAAGCACATGCTCGCCTGAAGGCGAGCGCTACACTTCGCCTAGCTTTTTGCCCTCGAGCGCTGTGGCGAGTGCGCGATTCATCATCCGTTCGGCTAACGGCGTGGACGCTTGATTAAGAACGTCTGTCAGCGCGCGAACGCGCTTATAGTCCGTGCCGGCCAGCGATTCGCGCAGCGCCACGACAGCGTCTTCCACCGAGCGGCGCTCTTCTTCGGGCAATTCGCCGGGGGCTTCGGACTTTTCGCGCGCCAGGGCCCTTTCCGTGAGGGTCAGGACGCTTTCGGCTTCGTTGCGCGCTTCGATCAACTGGCGCTCGGAGAAATCCTGCTCGGCGAATTCGATGGATTCTTCCAGCATGCGTTCGACTTCGGCATCGTCGAGGCCATAGGTTGGCTGCACTTCGATCGAGTGCTCTGTTCCGGCGCGCAGATCGCTGGCGGAAACTTGCAGGATGCCGCTGGCGTCGATCAGGAATTTCACTTCGATGCGCGCGAGGCCCGCTGGGCCGGGCGGAACTTTTAACTGGAAGCGAGCCAGGGAGCGGCAGTCCTTGGCCAGTTCGCGCTCGCCCTGCAGGACGTGAATATCGATGCCGGTCTGGTTCTCCACGCCGGTGGTAAAGAGTTCCTGCGCGCTCGCCGGGACTGTGGAATTGCGCGGAATAATTTTCGCGACGACGCCGCCCATCGTTTCGATGCCCAGCGACAGCGGCGTCACGTCGAGGAGCAGCATGTCGTTCACGCCACCCTCGAGAATATCGGCCTGCACGGCGGCGCCCAGCGCCACCACTTCGTCAGGATTGAGTTCGGCGTGCGGTTTGCGGCCGAAAAACTGTTCGACCGTTTGCCGGACCAGCGGAACGCGCGTCGAGCCGCCGACCAAAACAACTTCCTCGATTTCTGCGGGCTTGAGCTTGGCGTCGGCCAGCGCCTGGCGCACCGGGCCCATGGTGCGATCGACGATCGGGCGGATCAACCGCTCGTATTCGGCGCGGGAAATTTCCCGGAAATAGACGTTGCCATCAGGCAGCGGGAATTTAATCGCCGTTTTGTCCGCGTCCGAAAGTTCGTGTTTGGCGGCGATCAAAGCCTTGCGCAATTCCTGGACCGTATCGGGATGCGCGGCGAGATCCACGCCGAGACCGCGAATTTCCTCGCGCGCCAGGGATTGCAGCGCGTTGTCAATGTCATCGCCGCCCAGGTGCGTGTCGCCGTTCGTTGAGAGCACCTGATAGATATCGCCGTCGCTGGTGGAGATGAGTTTCAGAATCGAAATGTCAAACGTGCCGCCGCCGAAATCGTACACGGCCACCTTGCCGCGTTTCTGCTCGTGCAGGCCGTAGGCCAGGGCCGCCGCGGTCGGCTCATTCACGAGGCGCAGAACCTCAAGGCCGGCAAGGCGCCCGGCGTCGCGCGTCGCTTGCCGCTGTGCGTCGTTGAAGTATGCGGGCACGGTGATGACCGCGCGGCTCACCGAATCCTGGAAATAATTTTCCGCCCAGCTTTTCAGCTCGCGGAGAATGAAGGCGGAAATTTCCGGCGGCGTGAACACCCGTTCGCCGAGCCGCACGCGAATCACATTTTTGCTGGCCGGGTCGATGCGGAAAGGAAAAATTTTCAGCTCGTCCTGCACATCGGCGGGGCCGCGGCCCATCAGGCGCTTCACGGAGTAGATGGTGCGCTCGGGCTGCGTCAGCAAGCGGCGCTGCGCCGCCTGTCCCACGATGATCGATCCGTCCGCGTCCACACTCACGACCGACGGGCACAGCGGCGTGCCGTACGGACCCGGAATGCATTTCGGGCGCGCTTCGCGCTTATCCTGATAGGCAATCAGGCTGTAGGTGGTGCCGAGATCGATGCCGACGGTTCTTGGCAAGGTGTGTAAGCTCTCCTCGAGTTGACGCGTGATCCGTGTTTCGTGGCCCGTGTCCCGTGAGGAAGATTGTCACGGGACACGGTTCGCGGGCCACGGGTCACGTCACCGCCAGTTCCTGGCGCACTCCGTTCACTAGATTCCTGATATACGAGCGGCGGTTCAGGACTTCGTTCATTCGCTCCATCAGCTTTTTCCCGGCCGCTTCGTCGGCGGCGGAATCGATGGCGGCATCCCAATCCTTGCCGACGCCCGCGAGTTCCTGGTCCACGTCCGCCAGGCTCGATTCAAATTTGTGCTGCGCCGATTCGAGCTTGGCGCGCAGGCCCTGCATTTGTTCCGGGCTGCCGCCGGAGTCGCGCGCTTCGCGCAGTTCGTCCAGCGATTCGTTCAGCTCGAACACTTCCTCGAGCAGTTCGGGCGGAGCCTGCTGCTTCTTCTGGCCTTCTTTGCGCATGCCGGACAGGCTGAGCAGATATTCGACGCGGGCCACCGGGTCGCGCAGCGTGCGGTAGGCGTCGTTCAACTGCGACGACAAGTCGAGCGAGAGCTGCTTTTCCTCTTCCGTCGCGCGCACGAAATGATCGGGATGCAGCTTCCAGGAGAGCGAGTGGAAGCGCTGCTCGAGCGTGTCCAGATCCAAAGTTAATTTTTGCGGCAGGCCGAGGAATGAGAAGTAATCGGCGCCTCGCGGCAGCGGCTGAATTTTTCCGCAGGACGGGCAGAAGAGCGCGCCGTTCGTCGGTGCGGAGCAATTCCGGCAGGTTGCGGAAAGGGTCACGGTTGTGGATGCTGCGTTCATGATTGTGTGGGAGGATTTCGTGGCACAGACTTCAGTCTGTGGGGTTTCGTGCTTGCCAGGACTAAACCCCACAGACTGAAGTCTGTGCCACTTTAGAAGCAAAAAAAATGGCTGGCGGGCTCCCCATCCCGGCCAACCACGCGTTTCACTCGGATCTCAAGGATGCGCCTGCTACCTGATTTGACGGCGTCCGTCGATCACTCGGAAAGGCGACAGGCTGAAGCCTGTCCCACTTTACTGCGTGAAGGAACTGCCGCAGCCGCAACTGCGGGTGGCTTGCGGGTTCTGAAACACGAAGCCGCGCCGCATCAGATCTTCCTGATAATCGAGCGTGGTGTCATTCAAGTAGAGGAAGCTCTTAGGGTCGACGAACAACCGCGCGCCGTTTTCCTCGACCACTTTGTCGCGGTCGCGCGCCTGCGTCTCCAGGCGCATGGCATACGTCAGCCCGGAGCAGCCGCCGCCCTGGACGCCTACGCGCAGGCCGCCGGTTTCCGCCGCTACGCCTTCCTTGGCGAGCAGCTCCTGAATTTTGGTGGCCGCTTTTTCGGTTACATGAATCATTTTCGTTCCAATCGTTCGCAATCTTGGCCGCTGCAGGCCAGTAGGACAGGCTTTAGCCTGTCAGATTTAGATGTCAGCGCGCCAAAATTTAAACCAGACAGGTTGAAGCCTGTCCTACTTTAGCTGCCAACGGTTGTCGCTGCGGCGGACGGAGAGGAAGCGGAGGTTTCCTTCTTCTTCTTCCAGTCCGAGATGGCCGCCTTGATGGCGTCCTCGGCGAGCACAGAGCAGTGAATCTTCACCGGAGGCAGGCTCAGTTCCTTCACGATATCCGTGTTGGAAATGGCCAGGGCTTCCTCAACCGTTTTGCCCTTGACCCATTCGGTGGCCAGCGAGGAGCTGGCGATGGCCGAACCGCAGCCAAAGGTCTTGAACTTGGCTTCCTCGATGACGTTGGTCTCGGGGTTAATTTTCATCTGCAGCCGCATGACGTCGCCGCATTCCGGCGCGCCGACGAGGCCGGTGCCTACATTCGGATCGTCCTTCGGCAGGCTGCCGACGTTGCGCGGGTGCTCGTAGTGATCCACTACCTTGTCGGAATAAGCCATTGCACTCTCCTTCTATATTTGACGAATCAATCTCTGTCCGGATTCTTGTATTTCCTAGTGCTGTCCGGCTGATGCTCCCCAATTCATCTTGCTGAGGTCGATGCCTTCCTTGGCCATTTCGTAGAGCGGCGACAATTCGCGCAGCCGCTGCACCACTTCGATCACGCGATTGGTTACGTAGTCCACCTCTTCCGAGGTATTGAAGCGGCCCAGGCCGAAGCGGATCGAGGTGTGCGCCAGGTCTTCGCCGACGCCCAGAGCCTTGAGCACGTAGCTGGGCTCGAGCGTGGCCGAGGTGCAGGCCGAACCGCTGGAAACCGCCACGTCATTGATGCCCATCAAGAGCGATTCGCCTTCGACGAACGCGAAGCTGATGTTGATGTTGTGCGGCAGGCGATGGGTCATCGAGCCGTTGATATAGACTTCGTCGAGCTTGGCGAAAATGGTGTCCTTCAGGCGATCGCGCAGCCCGCTAAGGCGGCGGCTCTCATCGGCCATTTCGATCTGGCAAAGCTCGGCGGCCTTGCCGAAGCCCACGATGCCTGGAACGTTCAGCGTACCGGAGCGCATGCCGCGCTCGTGGCCGCCGCCGTCGATCTGCGCGGAGAGTTGCACGCGCGGATTGCGCCGGCGAACGTACAGCGCGCCGCAGCCCTTGGGCCCGTAAATCTTGTGGGCGGTCAGGGAAATCATGTCCAAGTTGTCTTTTTGCACGTCGACCGGAATCTTGCCGGCGGCCTGCACGCCATCGGTGTGGAAGAGGATGCCCTTTTCCTTGGCAATCTTGCCGATTTCCTGGATGGGCTGGATCACGCCGATTTCGTTGTTGGCGTACATGATGGTGATCAGAATCGTTTTGTTGGTGATGGCGCGCTTCAGGTCGTCGAGATCGATGCGGCCATCCTTGGCCACCGGTAGATAGGTCACTTCGTAGCCGTACTTCTCGAGGCGCTTGCAGGTGTCGAGAATCGCCTTGTGTTCGGTGACCTGGGTGATGATGTGGTTGCCCTTTTCGCGGTACATTTCCGCGGCGCCCTTCAGCGCGAGGTTGTTCGATTCCGTCGCGCCGCTGGTGAAGATGATTTCCTTGGGCGTGGCGTTGATCAGACGGGCGATCTGCGCGCGAGCGTTCTCGACCGCTTCCTCGGCCGTCCAGCCAAAGGAGTGATTGCGGCTGGCGGCGTTGCCGAACTTCTCGTGGAAGTAGGGCAGCATCGTCTCCACCACACGCGGGTCCACCGGAGTGGTGGCGTGGTAATCCATGTAAATCGGCAGCTTAATAGCCATGCTTGTGTCTCCCGTCTCGAATTCTTACGATTCCCCTGACGCAGTATGCTTGGCTGTCATTCTGAGCGCAGCGAAGAACCTCTCTTCGATTGCTGGAGCGGAACGGAGAGATTCTTCGCTTCGCTCAGAATGACAACAAAACCTATATCAAACTCTAAATCGACAGCCCGACCAGTTCGGCGTCGGGCGAATCTTCCGCCATTTGCGAAATGGTGACCGCGCGCAACACCTGCGCGATGCTCTCATTCACACGCCGCAGCGGTTCCCGTACCGTGCACGTGGAGCTCTGATCGCAGTTCCCGTGATTCGTCACGCACGAAGTGATCACCACCGGCCCGTCCACGGCGTTGATTACGTCCAGCGCCGATATTTCCTTGGGATGCCGGGCCAACTGGTATCCGCCGCTGGAACCGTGGCGCGCGGTGACCAGCCCATGTTTCGCCAGCCGCTGGAGCACCTTGGCCAGAAGCGGCGATGAAATTCCATACGCTTCGGCAATATCGGACGCGCTCTGCGAAACCCCGCGATGCGTCGCCAAGTGTCGAACGGCGATGAGGGCGTAGTCCGCTTTCTTGGACAGCTTTAACATGCGATATACGACCGAAGCAGTCGCATTTGAATCATACGATCTGGGCTGGGCCGCTGTCAAGCAATTCTCATATCGGCAAATCCCACCGGGCCAGTAGGTTACATTACGACTGATTTGGTCGGGTTGGTCAAACTCGGTGCACCGAATTGGCCCGGATGGAGGTCGATTGGCGGATTTTCGCTGGTGAACGGAAGAGTGCTCTCCCGGGGTCCCGGAAGCCAGGCGGATCCCCGCTGCGAAAAACTACTTCTCCGGAAGGACCTCAACGAATCCCATGCGGCCGGAGAGGTTTCCGCTCCACCACACTCGGTTGGGATTGTTCGGATCGATTTCCAGGCGGCGTGGATCGGACTCGGAATCGGGCAGCGGGAATTCCACCCATTCGCTGGTCTTGGGATTGAAGCGGGCAATCTTGTCGGCCTGCTGCTCGCTCACCCAGATGAGATTGTTCTTGCGATCGACGGTCACGGAATAGGTGCCGGAAACTTCCGTCGGCGGAGCGTAGAAGGACATCTGTTTGGTTTCGTAATCGATTTTCATCAGCAGGCCGGCGTTCCACAGGCCGACCCAGAGATCGCCGCGGGCGTCGTGACTCATGCGGCGCGGGTAGGCATAGCCATCATAAGGAATTTTGTACTCCTCGGTCTTGCCGGTTGTGGGATCGACGCGCGCCATGCGATCAGCGGTGTCCTCAGCCCACCAGATGGAACCGTCGCCGGCGACCGTGATTCCGTAGGCGCCCGTAGGCTGCTGCGTGGCGGCGTAGGAAGGCGCGTCGAAGAACTTGAATTCCTTCGTTGAGGTGTTAAGCATGCGGACCTGATTGCCGGCAGTCTCCCAGATGGAGCCGTTCGGATGGATCAGCATGGAATTGCCGCCGGCGTCGGCGCGGTTGTCCTTCGGCCAGTCATAGGCGGTGAATTTGCCGGTGTTGGTATCGTAATTCAGCCAGCGGTAATTCGATCCGTCGGGAACCCAGAGCTGGCCCTTGGCATCGATCTGCAAATTGCCGAGCAGCTGGCCGTCGGGAAGCGCGGGACCGTCGGGGAGAGAGATTTCGCTGTACTCCAGCGTTTTGGGATCGAGCTTGCCGAGCTTGCCCGCACGCTGGCTCACCCAGCCGTTGCCACGGGGATCGACGGCCACATCGTGCGGTTCGGAGCCGACCATCGTATCGACGATGTCATATTGGACGGCGCGGTAGTGCAGCGCCTTGCCTTCGAGCAGCGTGCGCGGCAGGCGATCGTTTAGATCGGCCTGGCGGATGGGAGCATAGTTGGAGGAAAGATAGTCGAGCGCAAGCTTGGCTTCTTCCGGAGTGAGGTCGCGGATTTTCGCGGTGCGCATGCGGGCGCGCATTCTGCGAATGGTGAACGCCCAATCCTCGCGCGGCATATGGAAACCGACGAAGCGCTCGGTGTTGTGGCAGGTGGTGCAGCGCGCGGAGACCAGTTTCTTGCCGTCGCCCTCCGGCAATTCCTTGGAGACGGTGACCATCAGCGCTTCCGGAGTCTTCATCGGCCAGGCATGCGGCAGCGGCGGGCCCTGCTTCGCGCTGAGTGAGAGATCCTGTTTTGCGGTCTTGCCCTCTGCAACATCCAGCGGCGCGGAAACGGCGCTCTGGTATCCGCCGCCGACTCCCTGGACGATGTACTGCCCGGCGGGCAGATTGCTGACCGTGTAGCGGCCCTGCGCCTGGCTGATGACCATGAACTCCAGATGGCGCTCGTTGTTCTTCAGCTTCACGAATGCGCCGGTGACTGGCTTGCCCGAGGCGTCCTGCACCACGCCCTCGATGGTGGAGTTATTTTCCGCTGCCTGGAAAGGCCGGGCGCAAAGAAGAATCAAAACAGCCGCGAAGAGGGCCGCGAACTTTGACCGTGTTCGGTTCGATGTCATGCCCGGTCTCCTTTATGTTTCACTCGCCGCAAGTGGAAGGCCTGGAGCCACCGCGATTTGAGCAGGTGCACTCATCGGGAAACTTTGTCCTCGAATCGGGAGTCGATTATGCGCGGAGTATACGCCAAATTCCCTGAGGGGAGCCACTAGGACAGGCTTCAGCCTGTCTGGTTTTGGCTAGCGTCAGGCGTAAATCTAAACCAGACAGGCTGAAGCCTGTCCTACTCCAATAGCCGCTGAAGTTCTCTTACACTTGAATCGAAGAGAGATTCTTCGCCTCGCTCAGAATGACAAATTCTTGAGTTTTTCGTCATTAAAGATGCGATCAGATATGTAATCTGATGTGTCTTCAGCTTCCGTGCTGAGGCTTCCACTTTTTCAGAAATTCGAGTACGTCTTCGGGCCCGATCCTGACCGTGGACTCGAACTCGCCATTTTTCTGGCTGACTACCAGTTTGCCGTCGGGGTCGAGGATCGCCAGGCTGGGCACGCCTTTTTTCAGCGGGATCTGATACTTGTCGGCGAGGTCGAGATTCGCGTCGTAGTTGCCCACGTTGATGTGAATCACGTGATAGTTGGCATTCACTACCGGAGCAAAATCCTTGGAGCGGAAGGTGGCGTCCAGCACGTGGCAGTCATAGCACCAGTTTCCGCCGAAGACCAGCAGGACGCGCTTGTGATCCCTGGAAGCTGCGGCCAGCGCTGAGGAAATTTCCGCCTGGGCTTCCTCCGGCGGCGGGTACAGTTGCGTATTTGGCTTGGCCGGTTCCGGCAGGCGCCTCACCTGCTTCTCGCTGGGATCGCTGCGCTGCGTGGCGATGATTTTCCATTCGCCGAGCCTCTGCACCCACACCTGCGAAGCTCCGATGATCACGGACTTCTCCGCCGCGCCGGACTTGATCCCGGCCTCCATGCGCAGCGTCAAGGCCATCACGCCGGGCTGCAGCGGATTCGCTTCGAGCACCTGAACATTCAGGCGGTCGAGGCCCGCTGGTTTCAGGGAAGACCAGAAGGAAGGCTCTTCGGCGGGATCGAGCGTTTCGCCCTGGGGAGTCTTGGCTTTCGCCGCGGGATTGGTCATATACAAATTCATCAACGCGGATTTGTTTCCGGCGAGCACCGCGGCTTTCCAGTTGTCCAGCGGCTCAAAAGAGAACGATGCCGCGGCGGCGGGCTTCGATTTCGCGCTGGCATGCTGCGCGTTCGCTTGCGCAAATGCGGGAGGCTGCGCCCACAGGAACAGCGCGACGACCCAACCGAGATGAATGGTTCGCATGGCTCCTCGCATCGGCATTCTTCAGTGGATTCTATCGCAATCGAATGCTCAAATCTCGCGGTTTCCCGCAGGAATAAATATTTACCTTGCGGGAACTGCGCGAGTTGCGAGAACGTCTAATGAGTGCGGGCGCAAGGCCCGCGACTCCTGGGTCAGATTCAAACGTCGTGAGGTGCCGCGATGAAAGTTCGTCTCTTTGCCCTCCTGGCTGGCGGTGTGATTTCCATGGCTGCAATGCTGGTATTTGCCGGGCCGGCGGCCGCTCATCACTCCATGTCCATGTATGACCGCAGCCATGACACTTCGTTCAAGGCGACTATCAACGAATTCAATTGGTCCAACCCGCACTCGCAGATCATCTTCACGGTCACGGACGATCACGGGAACACCCAGAAGTGGGTGGCCGAGGGTCCGGGCCCGAACCGCCTGGCCAATCGTGGCTGGAGCAAGGAGTCGCTGAAGCCCGGGGATGAGGTGACCATCGTGGGTAATTGCAACAAGGACGGCTCGCCTACGATGCGCTTTGAAAAAGTGATTCTGGCGAATGGGCAGGAACTGGACGGGCGGGGGCGGTATTACTAGTTTCGTGGCGCATGCTTCAGCTTGCGCACTTTTGGTGCCTGCAAACTGAAACTGCGCAAGCTGAAGCGTGCGCCACTTTATTTCTTTCGCGGTAGAAATACGTCGCCGCTTTGCTGGTGAACTGCCAGGCCCACCACTCCGGCACCCGCGCGGCGAAATTCGATCGATATACCCAAGATTCCAGCCATCACAAAGTTCAGGCCGTGCGTGTAGCGCAGCTCGTAGAGCGGCTGGCCTGGCACGAAGTACGTAAGCGCGCCATCGGCGCGCACCGCGACCGTCACGGTCAGCGCGCCCACGGTGTATTCTCCGGCCAGCGATTGCAGCACCGCGCGATCGAGTTTTTCTCCGCTGCGGCGCTCGCCGATAAAACTCGCGGCGGGCTGGTGGGAGACAAGTTCGATCACTTTCCCTTCCGCGTCGCGGCGGAACTCCGCGGAAAATCCCGGCGCGCCTTTCACGCTAAATTGCAGATCGCCGGTAGGCTCGAGCTCGTACTGCGGCTGGCCGGGCAAGAGGGACATCAGCATGCCGTCCGGGCTTACCGAAATGCTGTCCACGATCGCGCCGAAATCATACTCGCCGGCCATGGATTCGTAGAGTGCGCGGCTGGGATTGTCGCCACGGCCCGCGGGCGCGGCCGGCGGGCGAGCGGGCTGCGGCGGCGGAACCTGAGAGATGTCCGGCTGGACGCGAGAGTTCCTCGGCGCGGGACCGGGCGGCGGGGCCTGGCCGGAGCGCACGAAAACAAAATCGCCGTAGTCGTGGCCGGAATTGCGCACCGGAGCGTACTGCGGAGTCTGGTCCGAGCGTCCCGCGACGGACACCTGAATGTACTGGTCGAAAACTCCCTCGGCCGGAAAAACCGAATCCGTCGTGGTCGACAGCGCCTGCAGCAGCGCGCCGGTGAAAACCGAATGGCCGCCTCCGCCGCTGTCGGAAACCGGCTCGAGCGCGCCGCTGGACATCAGCGTGCGCGATTTTCCGAGAATCATTTTTTCCAGAAAGCGGTCGCGCTCCTGGCGCGTGAAGGCCGGCGTGACGTCGCGGGTCAGCCCGCCGGAATAACAGCTGTCCGAGATAATCAGGATGTGCCGCGCGGGAATCACTTTCATTTCGGTGGTAATTTCATCGGCCATGATCCAGTGGGAATTATCGTCGCTGTCGGCGTCCACGGGCAGCCAGTAGGCTTTGTCCGCGGCTTTGTCATAGACGCCGTGGCCGGCATAGTAAACCAGCAGGTTGGCGTTCTCATCGAGGTTGCGGCGATAGTCGTTCAGGGCTTTCGTGATCTGGTCGCGGGTGGCGTCCAGCAAAACGTTGGTCTCAAATCCGTACTGCGAGTGCAGCAGCGTGGCGAGGGCCTGCGCGTCGGGAGCCGCGGTGGTCAGCTTGGGAAGGTGCCGGTAGTTGTTAATGCCGATGACCAGCGCATAGTAATGGCCATTGAGTTCCGCTGCGGCCTTGGCCTTGGGATCGTCGTTCAGCTTGACGCCGCGCGTGCCGCTCGTGGCTTGCGGACGGGAACGGGCGCGTGTGACGCCGCCGGAAAGACACAGAGCGGCGCACAGTGAAAATGCAGCGGCAACTCGCAGCGCGAAGGGTTTCGGTTTCACGTTGGATTTGGCCTCGCCGGTTTCCGGGACCAGCGCCGCCAGCGTAAAACAGATTCTCTACGAGCACAACGCCTGTTGCGCAACCCGTCCGAACCAGGGCAACGCTTCAGGAATCGGTGCCGTGGGTACCTTGGGAAGGCGCTGGATTTTCTTCAGCGAGTTTGGCTTTGTCCATCTTCTGCCCACCGATCATCCGGGCGCCCACTGTGGTGGTCTTGCCGTTGCGCTGAGCCCACATGATTTCAAACCGGCGGGGCTGTTCGTGGGCCAGCACTGTGGCGTTTACCGCCAGAACCTTCAGGGTCACAATGTCGCCCTTGGCGATGACGAAGGACACCGAGAAGCGGCAGCCAAAATCGCTGACGTCCTGGATGCAGGTTCGCTCGGTGACCTGACGTCCATCGACGCCGGCTTTGGCCACCTCGACGGGCACACTGACACGCAGACGGGTGTCCGACCGTAGCTCGGCGGTGCGCAAATTAGAGCTAGTTTTTTCCTCCGGCAATTTATTCCCCAAACCGCTCGAACATGCTATCGGCACGCACGACCGGAGCTTGAGAACAGTGGCGGCTAGTTGGAAGACGGTGAACTAAGAGGCACTGCCGTGGATGGAACTGCAGGATGGCCGTCGCGCGGAACGGGATGCCGCTTTTATCGCGCTTTCATCGAAGGCCCGGCAGTTCTCCGCGCGCAACGATAAAATGCGAAAGATTCGATCCACTTACCTGCTGCTTTGCCGCACGCTCTCCCGCGTCTTCCCATCTTTCCTTCGGCTGAAGACGTACCCGTAATACAAGCCGTTGCAATACATGCAGGAATAGCGGCGAGCAAGAACGGCCCCGAGCGCCAAGCGCTTGAACGGACTTCCGCCGCGGTGCCGGTGCACGTCGAAACTGCCGCACCGTGGACATTGCCGGACGGTGGACCAGGGCTTCCACATGGTGTTCACGCGGCGCAATGTTGAATCAGATTGAGCCACGCGTCAATTCCATTGCGGGTTGATTACGACCAGTCCATGAAGCCGGCTGCGGATCGTGCTTCATTTTGGTTCAGGACGAACGGAACCTAACGCCTGCTCTGTGCGAAGTGCGTGTGCATGTCCGTAACCAGTCCCGGCCAGCATCCCTCTTGCCCGAGTGGCCGTCGCTTCGGATGGACATTTCCTGATCTTCCGGACAGTAGACCCGGTCCTGGCAATGGTTTTTTATGGTTAAGAAACATTAATGCTCATGGATGTGGGCTCTACTTTCAGGGGAACGAGTAACGTTATGCGATCTTCGGCCTGGTTAGCGATTCTTTGTGGGGTAGTGGCGCTTTTCGTCGCCATCGATCCTTGCTCTGCCCAGCAGTATTACGGAGTGAAGTGGGGCGCGGACGAACTTGCGAATACTGTAATTGGAAACGGGATCAGCCAGGGAGACTACCGCTTTCGGGCCACCCACAGCGGCACGCTGGCCGCGGTGCACACATTTTTCATCTGCAAGAATCCCGGATATGGAGCGGGAACCGGCGGCAGCTACCGCGTCGATCTGGAAAGCGACGACGGGACGGCGAATCACTTCGCCTCCGGAAATGTCCTGGCGACCACGGCGGAAAACAGCCCCGAATCCTTGTTCACAACTCAGACATTCAGCAGCCCTGCCACGCTCGTCGCCGGCACGCTGTATCACGTCGTCTACACCAACAAGGACGCCAATCCATCGGCCAACTACTGTTCACTGGACATGATGTGGTGGGGCGATCCTGCTCCGGCCACCGCGCAGCCGACGGTTCCCAACACCGATTGGTCCCACCTCTATAATCAGGGCACGGTGTCCAGCCCGTCCTGGCACCTGCGCAGCGAAGCGACGCCTGTGGACGGCGGGAACTACATGCCGACGATGCAGCTGGTGTACGGCGACGGAACCGTCTATGGCAACGGTTACATGGAGTCCTGGATCTTCAGCAGCAGAAAAACGATCAGCGGAAACAATCAGGCGCGGGAAACCATTACCGCCGTGACCGGGACGCAGGTCGTGTCCAGCGTCACCGTGCGGTTGCGGCATGACAGCGGCAGCGATCCGCTTACCGTCACGCTCAGAAATTCCACCGGAGTCATTGAGTCCGGAACGATCACCGCCGGGAGCTTCGTCGCCGCGGGGAACGCCGGAGACAACTGGGTGACGTATACGTTCTCCGCGCCCCACACGCTGGCAGCCGGCAACGCCTACCAGGTGGTCCTCAGCGCTCCCTCTTCATCGGCATATTCAATTTTCCCGCTGCGCAAGGGAGCCACGCACAATTTCAGCGCTCCCGCCTATTTCGGAGACGGCTTTGCGCAATACAGCGCCGACGGCAGCAGCTGGAACAACTGGCCGGATGAAAATGCCACGCCCTCGGCGGAAGGCGACCTGCAATTTTTCTTCACGATTTCGACTGGAAATGCAGTTCTGCCACCGACGAACGTGGCGGCGGCGGTGCAGTAGCACCGGACGGCTGAGGCGTAAAACACGCGGGAGCGGGAAAGCCCGTCGCAGGAGTCAATCGCTTAGAGGCGGGAAGACTTTCTCTCTTCGTGGTCTTGTTTCCAGGCGTGAAAGTTCGGGAATTCGTAGACTACTCTTACGTATCCTTCGCTGCTGGACAGGGCCACCGCCTGCTCCAGGATGCTGATTCCTTCCAGTTTCCACACCGCTGCCAGAGCACGCTCGTCATGCAACAGGCCCGTCATCCAATCGCGCGGATCGTCCCACGCGCTCCCCGGTTGCAATGAATCGATCGTGTCAACTTCGCCGTACTGGTTCTCCAGTGTCGCCTGGAGTCCCTTGAACTCGCCTTGAAGGGCCTCGCCGAAAGAGTTGGTCTTGACGTTTTTTGTGGTGACCTGAACCTTGGCCAGGCCGGTAGTATCGGAAACAATCACCCAATATTTGTCGATCGCAGGATTGGCATTGGGCGCGCTGGTCAGAACGAGAACGTCTCCGTTGACCGCGGCGACCGATTTTTCTCCGACCAGGCCGATGATCTGGGCCTTGGTCATCCCCTGCTTGAACCCAAACGGCTCCGGCTGGGCCGCCTGGCTCTGCTGAGCCTGGGCGCCCGCTGCGACCGCCACGAACATGCATGCTGCCAGCATCGCCGTTTTCATTTTCAGTTCTCCTTCTTTCTTTGTTCCGGTCTCCGGCGGAGCCTCGCGGATACGGCAGGCGAAGGCGCTGGACCGCGGGCGAATCCGAATTAAGGAATGCGAATCCAGATCGACGCAATCGCCCACAGCAGCAAACTGGAACCTGCCGTCGCGCACACAAGAGAAGTCCGGATTGAGGACGGGTGGAGGTTGCCATCGATGGAACGGATCATTCGCTTCATCTGTATCCTCCCTGTTGAATGCTTGTCGAATTCCAGAGTTCAGTCACCGTAAGTTGACTAACGCCTCCCTTAGGAGCAAGCCCTGTGCCAAGCAGAAACTGATTGTTAAGTCTTTGTTTTATATATGGATACGAAGATTGACGGGGCCTTCGGCCGGCCCAGTAGAAGCTGGATTCCTGGATCGGGCACCTCAACTTTCCGACTTTGGCCAATCATTTGGAGTCATGATAGTTCCAGTACCGCCCAGTGGCGCGGGCTTCAGCCTGCGGCTTTTCGTTGCGCGCGAAGCGAAATTCCGCAAGCTAAAGCATGCGCCACATGCGGGCCGCAATTTCAAACAAGGGTCAGATTTTGCAGCTATTTTTTATTTCGCAGCGCCAGCGGAAATTCCTCAACTGTGAGTTCTCCCATCCCGCCAATTCCCTTGCGTAATCCACTCGCTTTTTCGCTACAATGGGGCGGAACCGAGCGGACACAGGCGGCTCAACCATGAAAAATGTCCTGGCCATTTATCCGGGGTCGTTTGACCCTGTGACCAACGGGCACCTCGATTTGATCGAGCGCGGGGCCAAGATATTCGACCGCCTGGTGGTCAGCATTCTGCGCAACTTGGACAAGGATCCGCTGTTCACGATCGACGAGCGCGCGGAGATGCTGCGCGACGTGACGCGGCCGTGGCCCAATGTCGAGATCGACGTGTTCAGCGGGCTGCTAGTGGACTACGCGCGGCTGCGCGAGGCTAATGTGATTTTGCGCGGCATCCGTGCGGTCTCCGATTACGAGTACGAGCTGCAGATGGCCATGATGAACCGCAAGCTGAATCCGCACGTGGAGACCGTTTTCATGATGCCGGCGGTGGCCTACAGCTACCTGAGCTCGCGGCTGGTGCGCGAGATTGCGCAGCTGGGGGCGTCGATTACCAGTTTCGTGCCGCCCATCGTCGAGGAACGGCTGCGCGCGAAGATTCTGTAGAGAGCGGGAAGCACGTTTACAAATTCGTACAGACAAATTGGCTGTACTACTGGCGACGCCGCATTTGTAGAATCTAATTTATTGAATTTATAGGATTGCAGGAAAAGGAGAGTCACCCCGTGCAACTCGCAGCTCGCGTCAACCGCATTGCGATCTCACCGACTTCCGCCGTACTGGCGGCGGCTGAAAAACTCCGCGCCACCGGCGCGGACCTCGCCGACTTCGGTCCGGGCGAGCCGGACTTCCCCACTCCGGAGCATATCCAGCGCGCGGCGATTCGCGCGCTTGAGCAGGGCAAGACCAAGTACACGCCGACTCCCGGGATCGGAGCGCTGCGCGAGGCCATCTGCAAATGGCATGCGACGCAATTCGGTTCTTCCTACACCGTGCCGGAATGCGTGGTGACGGTGGGCGGCAAGCACGCCATCTTCAATGCGTTTTGCTCGCTGCTGGAAAAGGGTGATGAAGTGCTGATCCCCGCGCCCTACTGGGTCAGCTATCCGGAGCAGGTCTTGTACACCGGCGCGACTCCCGTTCCCGTGAATACGGAAGAGTCTGACGGATTCCGCCTGCGCGCCGAACAGGTTTCCCGCGCCATCACGCCGCGCACCAAGCTGCTGATCGTGAATTCACCGAGCAATCCGAGCGGCGCGGTGGTGCCCAACGACGAGTTCGTGAAAATCTACGAAGTCTGCCGGGCGAAAAATGTCTGGGTAATGACCGACGAATGTTACTCGCACTTCGTGTACGGAAATGAAAAGCCGTGGTCGCTGGCCAGCGTTGCGGGAACGAAGCCGAATATCATCGTCGCCGGATCACTTTCCAAAACGTTTGCCATGACTGGCTGGCGCGTGGGCTACGCCCTGGCGCCCGAGCCGCTGATTTCGGCGATGATCAAGGTGCAAAGCCAGTCTACGTCCAATCCGACTTCGATCGCGCAGTACGCGGCGCTGGAAGCCTTGACCGGACCAATGGACACGGTGGCCGCAATGCTCAAAGAATACGCGCGGCGGCGCAATCGCATCGTTTCCGGGCTGCGCGCGATTCCCGGCGTGACTTGCGTGGAGCCGGGCGGCGCGTTTTACGCGTTTCCAAACCTGTCGGCGCATCTCGGCAACGGGATTGCCGATTCGACGGCGCTTTGCAAGCAACTGCTCGAGCGGCAGCATCTGGTCGCGGTTCCCGGCGACGCGTTTGGAACGCCCGGGCATATCCGCATCTCCTATGCGACTTCCATCGAGCGCATCGAGGAAGGTTTGCGGCGGCTCGAGAAATTCTGTTCCATGGCGGAAGCAGCCAGGTGAGTTTTGGCACCAACGGTTTGGGGCGGGCGCCTGTGCGGCTCGCCCCGATTTTTGTCCCGCGCATTTGGGGCTCGCGCGATCTTTCCCCTCTGTTTCCCGAACATTCCCACGAACTGGAGTCCATCGGCGAAGCCTGGCTGACGGGCGATGAGTGTTTTTTCGCTTCCGGTGAATTTGCCGGACGCAAGCTCGGCGAGGTTTGGCCGTCGCTCCCGGAGGAATGGACCGGGACGGCGCTTCGCGGATTGCCGCGCATACCGCTGCTCGTGAAATTTATTTTCCCGGAAGAAAAACTTTCCGTGCAGGTTCATCCGGATGACGCGTACGCCGAGAAGAATGAGTACGCGGCGGGCGGCGTTGGCAAGACGGAGATGTGGTACGTGGTCGACGCCCGCAAAGATGCGGCGGTGCGCGTGGGGCTCAATCCCGGCGTGACCCGGGAAACTTTTCAGCGCGCGATTGTCGATGGCACGGTGGAAGATTGCCTGGGAACGGAGGCGGTGCGGGCGGGCGACGCCATTTTCGTTCCGGCCGGCACGGCACACACCATTTGCCCTGGCGTGGTGCTGTGCGAAATTCAGCAGCACTCGGATATTACCTATCGCGTGTTCGATTACAACCGCGTGGGCGCGGACGGCAAGCCGCGCGCGCTGCACCTGCGGCAGGCGCTGGACGTGATGCAGTTCGGCGAACAGAGCGGCGGGCTGTGCGCTCCGGTGAGCATCACGCGCGGAGCGCTGACCGAAACGATCTACGCCGCGTGCCGGCACTTCGCCACCGAACGATGGGAATTCAGCGAGCGTATCGCCTCGGTTACGTCGCCTGAGCATTTCGATCTGCTTATTTTCTTGGAGGGCCGGGGGCGCATCGAATGTGCCGCCGGCAGCGACGCATACGCGCCGGCGCAGGTGTGGCTGATTCCCGCGGCGCTCGGCGCATTCCAACTGGCGCCGGAATCGCGCAGCACGCTTCTGCGCGCCTACGTGCCCGACCTCCAGGGCTTTGTGCAGCGGTTGGCCGATGAGCGCATAGCGGAAGCGGAATGGTCCCGCGTGGTGCACCCGTGAAGAACGCACGAGGCGGCGACGTGCTCGCTGCACACGCCATTATTCTGGCTGGAGGCCGCGGCACACGCTTCTGGCCGCGCAGCCGCACACGCACACCAAAGCAACTGCTCAACATCGTTGGCAAGGACACCATGCTGGAACAGACTGCCGCGCGCCTCGCGCCGCTCTTCCCGGCTTCGCGCCAGTGGGTGGTCACCAATTCCGAGCAGGCCGCGGCGGTGCGCAAACAAATGCCGCGCGTCCCGGCTGCGCACATTCTCGCCGAACCCGTGGGCAGAAACACCGCGGCCGCGATCGGCCTGGCCGCCGCGCACTTGCTGCACAGCGGGCTGGGGGCGGAAAATGACGCGCTGATGGCGGTGCTGCCCGCCGATCATTACATCGCCAAGCCGGCGGCGTATCTGAAGATCGTGCGCGCCGCGCTGCATGTCGCGCATGCCGCGGGCTCGCTGGTGGTGCTGGGCATTCCGCCGTCGCGGCCGGAGACGGGCTACGGTTACGTGGAACGCGCGCGCGGGAAAGCAGTGGATGCCGACGGCATTCCTGTTTATGCCGTGAAGCAATTCACGGAAAAGCCGGAACTTCTCGTGGCCCGGAAGTACGTATATTCCGGACGCTACTACTGGAACGCGGGAATGTTTTTCTGGCGCCTGTCAACGTTTCTCGGCAACCTGGAAAAATTTCTGCCCGATACGCATGACCAGCTGATGCGCCTGGCAGGGGAAATCGGAACGCCGCGTTACGCGCGTACGCTGGCGCGTATTTATCCTAAGCTCGAAAACATTTCCGTGGACTACGCCATCCTCGAGCCGGTGACGCGGCGCGTTGCGGCGCCGAGCGTTTTCGTCCTGCCTGCTGAGGTCGGCTGGAGCGATATCGGCTCTTGGGCCGCGGTGTACGAGTTGCTGGCGCGGAAGGCCGGCGAAAATGTTTCTGCCGGAGCGTTCACCGCGCTTGACGCGCAGGGAAATTTTCTGTGGAGCCCGAAGAAATTCATCGCAGCCGTCGGGATCCGCGACCTGGTGGTGGTGGAAACCGACGACGCGCTGCTGCTTTGCCCGCGGGACCGCGCGCAGGATGTGGGAAAGATTGTGAAGTGGCTGGAAGCGGAGAAGCGGTCCAAGTTGTTGTAGAGCGCGTAGGACAGGCTTCAGCCTGTCTGGTTTAAATTTCGTGGCACATTTGAATCTAAACCAGACAGGCTGAAGCCTGTCCTACTGGCGCGGCTGCAGGGTTTGTTTCTGAAGATCGAAAACGAGTTCCCGAGGCTCCTGGACGCAGAAGCGTCGCTGGTAGGATTCGTCCTCGGAATTCCTGGAAACTTTGATCAGCACCCGCTCGTCGGTTTCCCACGCGTCAATCGAGAGCTCCGATTCGCAGTTGGCGCCGAAGCGGCGCGATAGTGCCTGATCGGGATGAAGCACTTTCGCGGATTGCGCGGCTTCGTCATAAACGAGAATGACATGATCGAAGCCGCCCTCCGTCTCGTATTCCCATAAATTGACTTCGGCCAGCAGCTTCTCTCCGTTGGGCGACCAGCCGATCAGGCGAATGCCGTTCCCTTCCCTCGCGGCAGGCGAAATTGTGTAGGCCAGTTTGTACGTGGTTGCGCCGGACGCTGCCACGTAAAGACGAGTGGTGTTTTCGCAGGCATCACCCGAGGCGACGGCTTTTACCTCGGCATAAGCACGAAAGCCCCTGGGCGACGCCTTCACGGGCGTCCGGGACACTCGCGTGATCGCGGCGGTCCAACTCTCGCCGGTCCAGGCAGAACAACCAAGATACGCCGTGCCGGATGCGGAGATGCGTGGCTGCGGCGCTTTGCCGGCCGATTGCGGCCAACCGAGCGCCAGAAGGAGGGCTATCGCCGGGATCATCAGAACGGCCTCGTCTAAAGTTTACGGAAAGCGATGACCTGGGCGGGAGATTCCTGGGAAGCCATTCCGTATTTAGTTACTACGCCGCCCACAAGTAGGACAGGCTTCGGCCTGTCTGGTTTAGATTTATGCCTGACGCTAACCAAATCCCGACAGGCTGAAGCCTGTCCCACTCTTAGAGTTTATTCGCGATACTTTTCCCCACAGCCGGACGCGTTCGCATATACTTTTGGGTCGTGAGCACAATTAAATTTGGCACCGACGGCTGGCGCGGCGTGATCGCCGACGATTTCACTTTCGCCAATGTGCGCAAGGTGGCCTGCGCCATCGCGCGGTACGTGGCGCGCGCGGAAAAGCCCGGCGCGGGCGTGTTGGTGGGATACGACACGCGCTACGGCTCGGAACGTTTTGCGCGAGCCGCAGCCGAAGCGGTATCGGCGGCTGGAATGCCGGTGTGGATCGCGGAGAAAGCCTGCCCGTCGCCGGCGCTTTCCTTGCTTGTGCGGCAGCGCGGCGCGGCGGGCGGGATCATGATTACCGCCAGCCACAATCCGTACAAATGGAATGGCGTGAAATTCAAGGCCAGCTATGGAAGCTCAGCGCTTCCGTCAATTGTCGCGCAGGTGGAGAAGGAACTGGCGACGGTGCTGGCGAATGGCGTGCCGCCGCTTCCGCCGCAGCCGGACCAGATTGCCACGCTGGACGTCCTGGCGCCGTATCTTGAAACCATCGACAAAATCGTGGACTGGGAGCGCATTCGCGCGGCCGGGTTCCGCTTCGTGGTGGATCCGATGCACGGCGCGGCGCGCGGGCTGCTGCGCGAGTTGATGGCGCGGCACGGCGTCGCGTGCGACGAAATACGCGGCACGCGCGATCCAATGTTCGGCGGTGTGAATCCCGAGCCGATCGAGCCGCACGTAGAAACCCTGCGCCGCGCGGTGATCGCCGGCAAGTATGACGCCGGGCTTTGCGCGGACGGCGATGGCGACCGCATCGGAGCGATGGACCGAGATGGCACGTTCATCACGCCGCACCAGATTTTTTCCATTTTGCTGTGGCACCTGGCCGGCACGCGCGGAATTTCCGGCGACGTGGCGAAAACCTTTTCGTCCACCAAAATGCTGGACAAAATCGCGGACAAATTTGGCCGTAAAATATTTGAGACGCCCATCGGATTCAAATACATCTGCGAATTGATGCTAGAGCGCGACATCTTGCTGGGCGGAGAAGAGTCCGGCGGCATTGGCACGAAACTCTACCTTCCGGAACGCGATGCCACGGTGATGGCCTTGCTGCTGGTGGAAGTGATGGCGTGGCACAAAAAATCGCTGGGCCAGTTGGTGTCACTGCTGCAGCAGGAATTCGGCGAGCACCATTACGGGCGCGTGGACCTGGAATTGAAGCCCGGCCAGAAGGAACGGGCCATCGAGCATTTCAGCGGCGCGCAGGTGAAAAGCCTGCTCGAGTGGGGCGTGGCTCGCCGCGAGGATCTCGACGGGATCAAGCTGTATCTCGACGATCTGGGCTGGCTGATGCTGCGCGCTTCGGGGACTGAGCCGATGCTGCGGGTTTATTCGGAGACGCGCAGTCCGGCGGCCACGCGGAAGATCCTCGAGCATGCTTGCGCGGTCGTTCGCGGCTTGTAGAATCCCTTGGAAAAACTATCAGCGCGACTTGAAGATTCACTCGCGGTCGCGCGCACTCCACAGACTGCGGACAAAACATCTACTGCTGTCATTCTGAGCGAAGCGAAGAATCTCTCTTCGATCGACGGTACGAGGCAAAACACTGAGAGGTTCTTCGCTTCGCTCAGAATGACACCGTTTTTGGTTTTTGCGCGGACTGTGCAGTCTGTGCCTGCGACGATTCGCTGCGTTGGGCGTGAACGGCACAAACCTTACACTCCGCAAGCTAAAGCGTGCGCCACAGTTTAGCCTGCTGTTTTCTCGCCCTGGGCTTTCGCGGCGGCGTCCAGGATGCCGTTGATGAACGCGGAGGCTTCCTCGGAGGAAAACTTTTTGGCCAGCTCGATGGCTTCGTTGATCACTACTTTTGCGGGCGTCGTCGTGGTGCGCATCTCGGCCAGGGACAGGCGCAGGATTGCGCGGTCGATGGCGGCAATGCGTTCGATGCGCCAGTTCTTCGCATGCGTGGAAATAATGGGGTCGAGTTCCTCGGCGCGCGCCGCGGCATTCTCAAAAAGTTGATTGGCAAACTCGCGCGTGGATTTCTGGGCTTTGGCGTTTTTCCAGAAACCCTCCTCGATTCGCGCGAATTCCTGTTTCCCCATTTCCCATTGGAATAGCATCTGCAGGGCGTACTCGCGGGATTTCCGGCGCAGTGTCATCTAGCGGCGTTTCCCTCGAGCGGCGGATTTGGCGCCGCGGGATGCTTCCGGCGCGCGGAGTTTTTTCGAGAGGTTAGCCATTTCAATCGCGGCGAGCCCGGCGTCATAGCCCTTGTTCCCGCTCTTCAACCCGGCGCGGTCGATGGCCTGCTCCAGCGTGTCACAGGTGAGCACGCAAAAAATCACGGGGATTCCGGTGTCGAGTTGTGCGAGTTGCACGCCGCGCGCCACTTCGCTTGCTACGTAGTCGAAGTGCGCGGTCTCCCCGCGCAGAATGCAGCCGATGGCGATTACCGCGTCGGTGCGGCCGGCCTCCGCGAGTTTTTTCGCCGTGAGTGGAATTTCAAATGAACCGGGGACGTGCACTACGGTGACGCTATCGGGATCCGCGCCGGAAGATTCCAGCGCGTCGACGGCTCCCGCGAGCAGGCGGTCCGTAATAAAGCTATTGAAGCGGCTGACCACCAGGGCGAAGCGCAGTCCCGCGGCGTTTGCGGCGGCACGAACTTCCTTAGCGTTGAAAGGTCTCTTCATTCTATGGCTTCGGCTTTCCTGTCGTGTTTTTAAGTAGGACAGGCTTCAGCCTGTCTGGTTTAGGTTTGCGCCAGACGTGAAGCAAAACCGACAGGCTGAAGCCTGTCCCACTCACTTCCCGCGAAATTGCGCCGGGCGCTTTTCCAGGAACGCGCGCGTTCCCTCCCGCATGTCCTCGGTAGCCGCGCACAGGCCAAAGAGCGCGGTTTCCAGGTACTGGCCTTCTTCGAGCGGCATTTCCGTGCCCCTCACGATCGCTTCCATCGTGAACTTCACTGACAGCGGCGCGTTGGCGATGATTTTTTTGGCCAGCGCTTCCGCCGCGGGCAGCAGGTCGGCCGGCTCGTAGACATGATTCACGAGGCCGATGCGCTGCGCTTCGTCCGCGGAAATCATTTCTCCGGTGAGGCACAGTTCGAGCGACGCTCCCGTGCCGCACAAGCGCGTCAGGCGCTGCGATCCGCCATAGCCGGGCATGATTCCCAGCTTCACTTCGGGCTGCCCAAGTCTTGCGGTTTTGCTGGCCAGGCGCATCGAACAGGCGAGCGCGACTTCGCAACCTCCGCCGAGAGCAAAGCCGTTGATCGCGGCGATGGACGGCTTTCCGATGGTTTCCAGCAAGCGCAAAACACTTTGGCCAAACGCGGCAGTTTCCTTGCCGCTTACAGGAGTTTGCACGGCCAGTTCGGAAATGTCCGCGCCGGCCACGAACGATTTTTCGCCGGCGCCGGTCAGAATGAGCACGCGCACTTCGCTATCGTCCCGCGCGGAGAGCAGAATGTCCCGCAGCTCTTCCATGGTCTTCCGGTTCAGCGCGTTCAATACTTTGGGGCGATGAAAGGTGATGAAGCCGATGCTATCGCGCCGTTCATAGAGCAGATTTTCGTACGCCATGCGCGTCCCTCGATCCTTTCTGAATCAGTTCTTCACCTCTGATTCAGCTCTTCATCAATTCCGGTGTGACGATTTCATTTCCCCCGCGCCTGCGCGCTTCCTCGAGGCCCGCTTCCACGCGGTTGATAAGCTCGGTGACGACGTCCTCATTGTCGTAATCCTGCCGGGTTACGGCCTCAGCCACCGCGACGCTCATCGTCAGGTGCCCGCCGTCCCACGGTGGGCGCATTCCGCCGAGCGACCGCTTCAATTTTTCAGCGAAGGTCTGCCCGCCCGAAAGCGGCGTGTCCGGCAAGACCACCGCCAGCGCCCACGAAGTGTACTTGATTGCGAGGTCGGATTGGCGGACGATTGCTTGCACCGCCCTTCCGACTTGCTCCATGTAGCGGTCAAAAGGCCCTTCGCCCTGCTGGCGGAGAATTTCCGGACCGCCGTCAATCTGCAAGAGAGCCAGCGTCAGAGGAATTCCCTGGGTGCGCGCGCGCTGCGATTCGTGAAGCAGGCAATCGATGTAGGACCCTCGCGCAAGCAGGCCGGTTTTTTCATCGGCCACGGCCAGAGTGCGCACCAGCGTGCGCAGGCGCGTGTGGTGCACACACATCAGCATCTGATCGCCGATGGATTGCAGGAAATAAGTTTCGTTGGGCTTCCAGACGTGCGGCGATGCGAAACCGGCGATCATCATCCCGGCCGGAGTTTGCGATTCCGGATCGTTGAGCTGGACTCCCAGGGCCGTCTCGAGGCCCATTTCCCTCAGGATCGGCGCGGCAGCTGCATCCAGCGGCAATCCCCCGAGCGAATCCGGGACGGCGCGTTCGATCTGCCCGATCAGGCGTACGATGGTGCCGCCGGAGGACGCCTCCACGCCCGAAGCGCAAAACTCGGACGCCATTTGCGGCGGCTGGCCCGGAGGGCCGATGATCGCGAGGCACCTTGCGATGCGCAGGTAGTTGCCGACTTCGTTCACGGCAACCGAGAGCATCGCGCGCGGTGACGGCTGGCGAAACACGTTTTGGTTGATCTCTGAAATTTTCGCGAGATCGCGCAAGGTTTCAGGCGCATACGCAGACGGGGCGCTGGCGTGCGGTTCCGGTTCCTCCGCAATTGGCTGGGGCTCGATTTGCCGGACGGGAGCGCCGCCCTTCTCGGGCCACCAATGGGCCGCGTCGCACAGGCCCCGAAAGCGTTCGTTGTGGTCTTCTTCTCCAGGAAACAATTCCGAGATGCGCTGCAGGCGCTCGATGGCCTTGGACTGCAGCGAGTATTGAACGAAAATTTCCGCTTGCACCAGCAAGTCCTCGAGCGTCTGCGCGGATTGAACCTCCGCGAGGATGGCGTGCGACGGTTCCCGGCTCTTGGTGCGGGGCTGCTGCGCGGGAACTTCCGGGCGATGCGTCGCCGCATTGGACAAGCGCGATTTCACGCGGCTCAAGAATTCGGGATTCGCCCGCCCGTTCAATTGTTCGAGGCGCTGCTGGTTGCGGGCATCGTATGGATCGATTTCGACCAGCTTTTCAAAGGATTCGCAGGCGCCGGCAAGCTGATCATTCGCCAGGTATAAATCGAAGAGGCGCACCAGGGCGTCAAAATATTTCGACTCGCGGTTGATCTCGCTATAGAGCGCCGCCCAGAACTGCGCCAGGCGCAGGGATGAGGGAAACGATTCCGCCAGCCGGTCGAGGGCCGCGGCGAATTCCGATTCGCGCCGCGCCGCGAGCATGCTTTTCTTGGTCGATGACAACAGCTCGACCGCCTTCTCGTCCTGATCGACCAGAAGAAATTCGGTGGCCAGAGAAAAAAATCGTTCCGAGGAACCTTCTCCGAGACTGGCCATGCGGTCGAGAACCGCGCGCGCGGCGTCGAGCTGCCCTGAATGCATCAGCGCATCCGCGTAACTTTCGAGGAAGGCGGCATCCTTTTCCGTCTCGCTGAGCGGGTGGAGGAGCGTTGCGGCGGCCGCGGCGTTTCCCTTGCGCAGTTGCGCCTGGGCATACAGCAGGCAGGTGCTGCGATCGCCCGGCAGGATTTCATGGGCCTTGGCGAAAAACTCCAGCGCCTCGTCATCATTCTGCGTGGTCAGCTGCCCGGCGCGCAGATAGCCGCGGGATGCCGCGGCGTGATTGCCGAGGCGCTCCGCCAGCTCCGCCACGGCGATGTGGCGATCGCGATTTTCGGCATCCATCTGGGCGACGTGGACGAAACACTCCAGCGCATCGTTTTCCTTGCCGCTCAGTTCGTACGCCAGGGCGGCGGACATGAATTGCTCGATCGATTCTTCCAGGCGATTTTGTTTTTGCAGTAGAGCGGCGTAGCGCGAGACGCGTTCGGGAGGCTGCTGCTGCGGTTTCAAAAAACGGGTGTACAGCGCGATGGCCTTGGGCTCTTCCCGGGGCGCGGAGAGGCGGTCGAAAAGCATCCCGTAGAAAAGCGCCGCGCGGTCCGGGCGATTCTGCATGGTGAAGAGGTCGCCCAGGGACTGCATGGATTCGAGGTGGTTGGGAACCGCGGTGAGCACCGCTTGATAGGCCTCGATGGCGTCGTCGATGCGGCTCTTCTCGACGAAGCGCTTGGCCTTTTCCAGTTGTTTGACGATATCCACGCTCATGCGTGCTCGGGCGGTTTTCCTATGTGAAATGGCTCCCGCGGACTCGCGGAAGGCCGTTTGCCAGGACAAAAATACTATATACCGCTGCGCGCGGACCCGCCAAACCGATCGCGGCGGCGCTGTTCAATTCGGCAATTCCGGCACATCCCGAGGAGCGGGGAGATGTGCGCCGATCGGAAGTGTGTCAGACTTTCACGGATGCGCGCTGCAAAGATCACTTCGCTTAGGGAAGGTTCGCCGGGCACGGCGAAATCCGGCAAGGGCCGCACGGACTGATGCGCGAATTCCTGGAACTCCTTCGCCAAAACCGCAACTACCGCTACACGTGGATGGGGCAGGTGGTCAGCGAAATCGGCGACAATTTCAACAACATCGCCGTGTTCGCGCTGGCCATGCAATTAACCCATTCCGGACTGGTGGTGATGGGCGTGATGCTCTCGCGCGCGATTCCGGCCATCACCATCGGACCGCTCGCCGGGGTGATGCTGGACCGCTTTGACCGCAAAAAGATCATGATCGCCAGCGATCTGATCCGCGCGGTGGTGGCGCTCGGATTCATCGTGGCTTTCCGGCAACAGGAGGTCTGGCTGCTGTATACGTTCAGCGCCCTGCTGATGATCGCTTCGCCGTTTTTCACGGCGGGGCGCTCGGCCATCCTGCCGACCATCGCCAATCGCGATGAAATTCATACCGCGAATTCGCTGACGCAGACGACGCAGTGGACCAACCTGACCGTCGGAACATTTCTGGGCGCCACGGTAGTGGGCATCGGATACCAGTGGGCTTTCATCTTCAACGCGCTGTCGTTTGTCTTTTCGGCGTGGGCCATCTGGAATTTGCGGCCGCCGAAAGGAAAACAGTTTCGCGCCGAGCACCGCGACCTCACGGAGGCGGAAGTCGTCCGGCCGTGGCACGAATATCGCGAAGGGCTGCGGTACATGCGCTCCATACCACTCGTATTTGCAATTGCCCTGCTGGCGGTGGGATGGGCCACGGGCGGCGGAGCGGCGCAGATTCTATTTATTTTGTTTGGCGAAGTGGTTTTCAACCGGGGCGCCGCGGGGATCGGCGTGATTTGGGGCTGCGCCGGATTGGGGCTACTCGTCGGCGGCGCGTTTGCCAACTGGCTGGGCAAGCGGCTGTCGTTTGAGGAGTACAAGCTCGTGGTGTTTGTCGATTACGTGGTGCATGGCGGCGCTTACGTTTTGTTCAGCCGGATGCAGCGCTTCGAGTGGGCGCTGGCCTTCATTCTTTTATCTCGCGCCGCGATGGCGGTAAATTCGGTCCTGAACTACTCCTACCTGCTGAAAACCGTTTCGGACCAGTATCGCGGGCGGGTCTTTTCGACGGTGGAAACGCTGACGTGGTCGATGATGATGCTGTCGATGACCGCGGCGGGCATTGCGTCGACGCACTATAGCGCTCGAGTGATCGGAACCGTGGCGGGCCTCCTGAGTTCGACCACCGCTATTTTCTGGGGATGGGCCAACTGGGGCGGGCATCTGCCGCTGCCGGAAGCATGCGGCGTGGAGATGGAAGAAGTGGAAATCCATGGCGATCCGGTGGTCTAGTTTGCGGGCAGCCCTTTCGGACCCGCCGGCGACCTCGCGGGGGACTCTGGAGCGCGTTAAACTGACGTGGTGCAAATCAGGAAAATATGCCTGAAGGCGGTGATGGTCGCTCGCGACGGCAAAAGCTGCTGGAGCGGCGAGTACCGCTGTTCGATCTGCGGCGCGCGGTTCCGACCCGATCCGGGCGATGCGACGAAACTCACTCGCGATTTCGCCGAGCATGAGGCGCGAGAGCACGCGAAGGAAAAACAATAGCGTTCGCTTGCGCCGCGGACCGTGTATTCCATCTCACAAAGATTTGATCAGCGCGGGGTGCGCTTCCGGCCTGCGCCCGGTTGTGGCACACTGAAATGTCGAGAAACGGAGTATTCGCCGCGCTCCGTAGTGAGCCGCTCGACTTGCGCCCACACATCGCTTCGGACAGGAGAGTTTCACTGGCGCGTGACATTTCGCGCCGGCAGGCTAACTGATGGATCCACGCTTCGTCCGCAATTTTTGCATCATTGCGCACATCGATCACGGCAAGTCCACGCTGGCTGACCGCCTGCTCGAACTCACCGGCGCGCTCAGCCAGCGGGAGATGAGCGCGCAGGTGCTCGACTCGATGGATCTGGAGCGCGAGCGCGGCATCACCATCAAGGCCAAGAGTATTCGCCTGCACTATAAGGCGAAAGATGGAAATGAATATCAGCTCAACCTGATCGACACGCCGGGGCACGTCGATTTTTCCTATGAAGTCTCGCGCGCGCTATCCGCGTGCGAAGGCGCGCTGCTGGTCGTAGACGCCAGCCAGGGCGTCGAAGCGCAGACGGTGGCCAACACGTTTCTCGCCGCGCAGCACAATCTGACGATTATTCCGGTGATCAACAAAATCGATTTGCCGGCCGCGCAGCCTGAACAGGCCAAGGAGCAGATCGAAAATGTGCTGGCGATTCCCGCTTCGGACGCGCTGCTGATCAGCGCCAAGAGCGGCCTGGGCGTCGAAGACGTGCTGGAAGCGGTGGTGGCGCGAGTGCCGCCGCCAAAAGGAACAGCGGAAGCGCCGCTGCAGGCGCTGATTTTTGACTCGTGGTTCGATCCCTTTCGCGGCGCGGTGATTCTGGTGCGGGTGATGAACGGCCGCATCACGCGGCAGATGAAAATCCGGCTGTGCTTCAACGATCAGGTGTATGAGGTTGAGGCGCTCGGGGCGCTCACGCCGAAGCCCGTCGTGCTGGACGAACTGGTGGCCGGGGATGTGGGCTTCGTGGTGGCCAACATCAAGCAGGTGGCCGACGCCCGCGTGGGCGACACGGTCGTCGACGCCGCGCGGCCCGCGCCGCAATTGCCCGGATTTGAAGCGATCAAGCCGATGGTGTTCGCGGGCCTGTTTCCGGTGCTGGCCAGCGATTACGAAAATTTGCGCGACGCGCTCGGCAAGCTGCAACTGAACGATGCGGCATTCTTTTACGAGCCGGAAAATTCCGTGGCCCTCGGTTTCGGCTTTCGCTGCGGATTTCTGGGCCTGCTGCATTTGGAAATTGCCCAGGAGCGGCTGGAGCGCGAATTCAACATCAACCTGATCACCACCGCGCCCAGCGTGCGTTACCGCATCACTACCACCGCGGGCGATGTGGTGGAAGTCGACAGCCCCACGAAATTTCCGCCGCCCAACGAAATGGCCAAGATCGAGGAGCCGGTGATCACGGCGATGATTATCACCGCGGAAGATTCCGTGGGCGGCATTCTGCAATTGTGCGAGGAAAAGCGCGGGGTGCAGAAAAATTTCGAGTACCTCTCTCCGCAGCGCGTGATGCTGACTTACGAACTGCCGCTCAACGAAATCGTGCTGGATTTCTACGACCGGCTGAAAAGCGCTTCGCGCGGCTACGCCTCGCTGGACTATCACCTGGCGGGATACAAGGAAGCCGACCTGGTGAAACTGGACATCCTGATCGGCGGCGAACCGGTGGACGCGCTGGCGCTGGTCTGCCATCGCGAATTTTCCTACGAGCGCGGGCGCGAATTGGTCACGCGGCTGCGCAAGCTGATCCCGCGGCAGATGTTTGAAGTGCCTATCCAAGCGGCCATCGGCAGCCGTGTGATCGCGCGCGAAACGGTGGCGGCGATTCGCAAGAACGTGCTGGCCAAGTGCTACGGCGGAGACATCACGCGCAAACGCAAGCTACTGGAGAAACAGAAGGAAGGAAAGAAGCGCATGAAGCGCGTGGGGCGCGTGGATATTCCGCAGGAGGCTTTTCTCGCGGTGCTGAAGGTTGCCAGCACCTCGGACGAATAGTGGCGCATGCTTTAGCTTGCGGAACTATTTTGCAATCCTGCCTGCTGCTGCAACGAAACGCCGCAAGCTAAAGCATGCGCCACAAGCCGGCGGCTGAAGCCGTGCTACAAAGATCTAGATTCACGGCTTTGGAATGTCCCTGCGCTTCACTTCCGCGCCCAGCCGGCCGCGCGCGAGTTGCACGCTAACTTCGGCGCCCAACGCCACCTGGTCGACCGCGCTTAATACGTTTCCATCGGCATCCGTGCAGATCGCATACCCGCGCTGCAGGACGCGCAGCGGGCTGCGTTCGTCGAGCTGCACGCGCAGCGTTTCCAGCCGCTGGATTTTCCCGACCAGCAGCCGCTCCATGCGCACACCAAGTTCCGTGGAACGCTGCACGAGTCGCAAGCCGAGCGAGCGGATGCGCGCGCGCAAGTCGAAGGACGCGATGCGTGTGCCGGCAATCGTGTAGCGGTGGCGCAGCGCATCGATGCGATTTTCGAGCGCGGCTGCGAGCCGTGATGTCAGCTCGTCCGTCTGCTGGCGGTGGCGGCGCAGCAGGTCTTCGAGCCGCCGGAAGCCGATGTGCGTAGCTAATTCCTTCAGATGGTGGCGATACTCGAGCAGCACGTACCGCGTGCGCTGCGAAATTTTGTGCTCCAGTTCCAGCAAGTGGCGCTGGAATTCCTGCCGCGATCGCACCACGATCTCGGCCGCCGCGGAAGGGGTCGATGCGCGCACGTCGGCCACGAAATCCGCGATGGTGAAGTCGGTTTCGTGCCCCACGCCGCTGACGATCGGTATGGTGCACGCGGAGATGGCCCGCGCCACGGATTCCTCGTTGAAGGCCCACAGATCCTCGATCGATCCGCCGCCGCGCGCGAGAAGGATGACTTCCACCGATTGCTTGCGATCGAAATATTTCAGCGCCGCGGCGATTTCTTCCGCCGCGCCTTCGCCCTGCACGCGAACGGGGTAGACGATCAGGTGCAGATTGGGAAAACGCCGTCGCAGGATGCGGATGATGTCTCGCACCGCCGCGCCGCGCGGGGAGGTCACCACGCCAATGCGCGCGGGAAGCATGGGCAGCGGCTTTTTGCGAGCCTCATCGAATAAACCTTCGGCATCGAGCCGCTTCTTGAGCTGCTCGAACGCCAGTTGCAATCCGCCGACTCCTGACGGCTCGATGTGCTCCACATAAATCTGATATTCGCCGCGCGGCTCGTACACGCCGAGCGATCCGCGCACGATCAGTTTCAAGCCATCCTCAGGGCGGAATTTCAGGCGTATGGCCTGGCTGCGAAAGCAGACGCATTTGATCTGCGCCTTGGCGTCCTTCAGAGTGAAATAAAGGTGGCCGGACTGCGCGGGACGGTAGTTGGATACTTCTCCCTCAACCCACAAATTCGAGAATTGCGTGGACAACACGCCACTGATGCGTGCCGTCAGCTCCGCGACGCTCCAGATTTTTCGCTCCGGAGCGAGATTCAGCTCGAACTGTCTTATTTTTTCAGCCATTGCACCAGCCACAAAATCAGCGTGAACACCACGCTCAGAAGGATACACGTCACCACTGGAAAGTAAAACGAGCCGTGCTTTCCCTGGTAGGCGATGTCGCCCGGCAAACGCCCGAGTTTGAGCGGCAACCCTCCTGGGCGCGCTGCGAGCCACACCAGTGCGCCGGCGGCCGCGAGCGCAACACCGGCGAACACCATGACCCTTCCGAGTTCGCGCATCGGTTCCATCCAGTTCCATTCTACATAAATTGTCTTCCACGCCGCTGCTGCCGCTCTCAGCACAGGCTTCCCCAGAGGCGCCTGCCGGCATCCAATCCCGTGAGAAAATTACGATATGAATAACCTCGTCGGACTGGCGATCGCCATCATCGTGACGCTGTTTTTTGTACGCCGGTACTTGAAGGAGCAGAAGCAGCGCGAGACACGCGCGCAGGAGGCCGCGAAAAAAGGTACGCTGCGTTCCGACGGGCCGCAATCGCAGCACCCGCACATCGACGCGCAGTATTGCATCGGCTGCGCTACCTGCACCACGGTTTGCCCGGAGGGGGACGTCCTGGCGATGCTCGGCGGGCAGGCGGCCATCGTCAACGGGTACAAGTGCATCGGTCACAGCCTGTGCGCGGAAGCGTGCCCGGTTGGCGCGATCACCATGGTGATGGCCAGTCCGAGCATGGGCGCGGATTTGCCGCACCTGACTTCTGACTTCGAGACCAGCGTTCCGAATCTGTTTATCGTCGGCGAACTTGGCGGGCTGGCGCTGATCAAGAATGCCGTCAATCAGGGCCGCGATTGTGCCGATACGGTCGCCGCGCGCATCACCGCGCTGCGGAAAGGAAAGCCGGCCGCCGACGCACTCGACGCGCTTATTGTGGGAGCAGGTCCCGCGGGCATCAGCGCTTCGCTGCGCGCCATTGAACGCAAGCTGAACTACCTCACCGTGGACGAAGGCGAAATCGGCGGCACGGTTTCAAAATATCCGCGGCAGAAACTGGTGCTGACGAGCCCGGTGGAACTTCCGCTCTACGGCAAATTCAAAAAGACGGAACTATCCAAGGAAGACCTGCTGGCCGTGTGGAGCGAAATCCTGCAGAAGGTGGATTTCAAATTCCGCAAGGGCGAGAAGGTGGAGGACATCAAGAAAGGCGAAGACGGAATTTTCAACGTCACCACCACCAAGGGCCAGTATCGCGCGCATGCCGTGATCCTGGCGCTGGGCAAGGGCGGCATCCCGCGCAAGCTGGGCGTGGGAGGAGAGGAATTGCCCAAGGTGATGTACCGCCTGATCGAAACGGACCACTACGTGAACAAGAAAATTCTGGTTGTCGGCGGCGGCGACAGCGCCGTGGAAGCGGCCATGGGTCTGGCACATCAGGTGGGAAACCAGGTGACGCTCTCCTACCGTAAGGAAGGTTTCACCCGGCTGAAAGACCGCAACGAAAAGAGGATTCAGGAAAGCATCGGCAAGGGAAAGTTGCGCGTGATTTTTAATTCGATGCCGGTGGAATTCAAGCCGAACTCAGTGACCCTCGACGTCAGCGGCAAGATGCAGGAGATTCCCAACGATTTTGTGTGGATCTTTGCCGGGGGCGAGCCGCCTACGGCATTCCTCAAGAAAATCGGCGTGCGCGTCGGGCTGCGCGACATGACCTCGGAGGGAAGCGCTGAAGCGAAGCAATCGGCTCTGTCCCACGTGTGAGACGTCGCGGCGGCCGCCTTCCACTGAGGCTTCGGAGCCCTCTCACTAACGTGTCCGCCTGAAGGCTCACGCTACAAAATCATTGCGCGGTGGAACTACCCTGGCTGGGGCTGCTTTGGCCCGGATTGCTTTGGCCGGGACTACTTTGGCCATTGATCGGCGGATGGCCTGGTGGCAGCGCATTGCTGCCGCCGCCCGCGCCTCCCGGGACGAGGTCGCGGAAGTTGGGCATTGAGCCGGAGGACGGCGAAGTTTCATTCGTGTGCGGATTCTCGCCGGGACCGGGATGGTTGATCGAGCCGCCCGACGGCTGGCTGTTTTGTACAACCCACAATCCATTTTGCTTTTCTAAAGAGTAGGCCACCTGCATTCCGGCGCCCTGCGGTGCTCCCGTCTTGGGCTTGAATTCCACCTGCGCCTGAGCCTGATTGCCTTGGATGGAGACGTTGGTGATGTCCATGTCCATCGCGGCGAGATTCAGGGTTTTCAATCCGGCGAGGTGCTGATTGATTCCGGAGCGAATCCCGTCCGCATCGCTCACCTGCTTCTTGCATCCGGTAAAGAGAACCAGAAGCCCGATGACGGTCAGAAAATATACGGCGCGCTTCATGCCAAGTCTCCCCTCTACTGCTTTCTGCTTCCTACCTATAACCCATGCCGAGCACCACGACAATGTGAAGGATGGCCAGAATAGCAAACGAATAACTAAACGGGCGGTGAACGACGTGCCAAAGGTTGAACACCTGCTTGGTACGGGACAAAAACAGAATCCGCTTGGAGAGGGACGCCTGCCGGCGAGCAGTTTGAATCGCCACCTCGAGTTCGGGCTTACGGGTGGGAAAAATTCCGAAAAGTGAGGCGATCCATGCGAAAAATCCCGCCGCCCGCAATCGCAGCCAGGAAACCTGGAACGGCCGCTTGATGTCCAGCCAGATCATCCAGCACAGCGCCGCCAGCATCGGTGTGCTGGCCACCTGTTTCGGTGTTGGCAGCGCAAATAGTTCGATCAGGCTCGTGCCAATTTTTTCGTGTTTGTCTTCGGCGTTCCAGCGCAGCTGCACTTCGGCGTCCTGAATTTCCTTGATGGTCAGCTCGGCGGCGTTCAGCGTCCGGGGAATCTGCGAGTACAAGTACCGGCCGATGAATCCACTGAGGGTCACAGCCGTCATGATCCAGAACGCCATGCCGGCGATGCCGCCAAACTTAAACGAAGAATGCAGCGCAATCACCAGGGGCGCCGCGGTGCCCAGCACCACGTGGAAATCCAGCCAGTGGCGTGAATTGCCCTGCCGCCCGAGCCAGCCCCACTTTTTTCGCAGCGGGTAAAGATAAATCAAGAAAAATAGAAGCACTCCAAACACTCCCAGATTCACGCCGACCGGGCCGCTCGGCCGCAGCAGCATGTGTTTCGGAGAAAACGGGCGGTCCTTCCAGGCCAGCGTGTAGTAATCGAAACCGTAGGCGGCGAACGCTCCGACGAACGCCAGGGACACCATCCAGGCGATCAGAATTCGGAAGCGGTGCTTGCGCTCCGATTCTTCCTTGCTGAAGATCATGCTTTGAACGGCTGCGGATTGACTCATGGCAATTTACCGATCTCCTCTTGAACGTTTACATTGAATCGTTTGTAGTCAGAGAACTTGTGCAGGTTGCGCCAGTGCTGGCGCGGAGTCTCAACGTCGATTGCGGCGGACTCCGCAACCCACAGCGATTCCGCTGGTTCGCGGAAGGTGTGCAGCGCGTAGTGAACTTCGCTGTGCAGCCCGGCAAGCCCCAGATCACTGAGGCTGGAATCGACATTGGCTTCGAGTTTCACGATGGCGCCGGATTGCGGGTCGATCCAGAGCGTGCCGGACATCGGGAGAGCATAGTTTCTGCCGCGCAGCCGAAGGGATGCCGGCGAAGATGCGCCGGGAACGGGAACGAACCGAATCTTCGCGTAGGAGACGCCGTCAATCAGCTCGCTGCCGGCCGGTTCAAACGTATAGCTGGCTTCGTACATGGGGTGCGCGATGAGCAGCAGGCTGGAAAAGCCGGTGGTGACCAGCAGCGTTCGGCCCGGATCGCGATACGCAGGATTGCGCACGGCGCGCGTCTCGCTGAACTTGAAGCTTCCGCTCTCACCGCTGGCCACGAACTGATAATCGAAGGCGGAATTCTCCCGGTAGATAGTGTGGCCGCTGCTGTTCAGCACGAACTGCGTCACGGATTCCTTGCACGCCAGGTCGGAAAACTTTTCAAAATATTCCTGCACGTGTTTTCGCGCCAGCGCCAGCGGATCGAGCGTGTCGGAGGCCGCAGCAATTTCGCCCGGTGGCGCCTGCGCCAGACAGTGTCCGCCCATCCCAAAGAATGCCGCGGCGAGCATGAACGCGACGCAGCATTTCAACGAGGCGCTGCCGCCGCGATGATTCCTGCGATGATGGATGAGCCGCTTCATTTGCGGAGCTTGCCTCCAAAGCGGTACCCGAACGTGAAATTCGTCTGCTGGTAGTTCATCGTCGTGCCCATATTCCAGCTGAAGAGGCCCTCGAAGAAGTAGCGCGGCCCGATCGACCAATCCACGATGCTGGTGATGAATTTGGAATTCGAGTTGGTGCTGAACGCGGAATTCAGGTGCTGCGTTCCGCCCTGCAATTGAATGTGGAACCGGTCCGCCAGGCTTCTGGAAACGGACACGAATTCGTACGACCCCTGCCCGAATGAGCTGTTGAATTTCGTATAGCGCAGGTCCAGTTGCAGTCCCGTCTTCTTAATCTCGCCGAGCGTAAAGCCGTACATCTGATTCCACGAAGACGCCGAGTCAGTGCTGCTGTGGCTGCGCCCGATATCCGTGGAAAGGCCGATCCGATACGGCAGTTGCAGTTGAACGCCTCCGCTCAAGCCTTGAAACAGGTACTGATCCAGGAGGCCGGTGCTGATCAGCACCGGATCGAACGTCGGCAGATTGCGCAGATAGTTGTGATTGAGGTCCAGCGTAAGAAAATGGATCGGCTGGAAGCGAACGCTGGAAAAACTTTGCGTCAGGCCCGTGCCGTAGCTAACGCCGCCGGGCGCCGTGCGCGCCTTATCCAACTGCAGCGAATTGTAGACGGAGAATGCGTGCCCGAAGGAGATGGTGTTTTCGGCGAAGGCGAACTCGCGCGCGAGGTGCCACGCGATACTGGTCATCGCCAGTCCAAACGTGTCGCTAAGCCGCAGGTGATCGAAGTCGCCCCGCAGGTAGTTCACAAATGTTCCGGCGATATTTTGATTGGGGGCGTAGCTCCAGGAAGTCGGGTCCGGCGTCGAGCCGCCGAACACTCCGACGGTCAAACGCTGGTTGATACGGTAGCCGAAATATCCGCCGTCAATCGTGCTCAGGCTGGGCGCATACGGCAGGTACAGCCGCCCGACGCCCATGGTGACGATCGAATCGGGATTCTCGTAGTAAAGCCCCAGGTGGTAGGTGCGGTTCAGCAGTTCGTTCAGCGTCAGCGCGGAGACTCCGCTGGAGTTGCCGGTATTCTGCGTGGTCAGATCGCCTCGCCAGTAGCCCGTGAAGTTCCAGTGCGTGCCGCCGATGCGGCTGATGTCCGCATCGATCAGGAGGCCGAGCTGCCGCGAGCTGACGCCGCCCGGTTCGGAAAGATAGCCGGCGTCGAACCCAATCCTGCCGCGAATCTGATTCTCGATCGTGACTCCTCTTTTTTCGGACACGGTGGAGGCGCGGATTTCTTCGTCCAGCGGATCGCCGTAGGAAAAGGTGACCACCACCGGATAGTTTTCGGATTGCGCGGCGTTGATGCGGTCTTCCCGGACGTGAACGCTCTGCACGTCGAGATAGGCGACGTCACCCACCGCCGCGTCACCGCTCGACTTGATGATTTCCGCCGCCGAGGACGAGTCCGCAACGGAAAATACTCGCACATCCGCCACCGGCTCCTGCCCTTGAAACCGGACTGCGTCCGTCGTGCCGCCGTTCGGGTCGGCGTGCACCAGATGCAACACCATTCCCTCTTCGAGTCCGGCGTTGCGGCCACCATCAAGATAAATGGCTCCGTCGGAAACATATTTCACGAGAAAAATATTTTTCTGCGGAACTGGCGCGGGATTGGTCGCGTATTCGGCAGCCTGAGCCAGCACCGCCGCCGGTGCGGGGGAAGAGTCCGGCGCCGGCTCCGCAACCGGAGCGGCCGCGGGAGCGGGCTGATTCTGGGCGAGCATCGCCACCGGCGCGATAAACAACGCCATCGTGAGCAGCAGCCCACACTCGCTAATTCCTCGGCGCAACTCCTTGGCTCTTCGCCTAACCATTCGGGTGGCACCCGGATGCCGTGCAGGTCATCGGTCCATAGTTGCCGGTGTTGTGCCGGCCGGAGTCCTGTTGCCAGCTTGACTCCGGAGTGTGGCAGCCGTTGATGCAGCTGAACGTCACGTAATTCCAGGGCAGCCCCGCGGTTCGATGACAACTCGCGCAGGTCGCCGACTGGTGAGGAATCCTCCACCAGGAATGAGTGAAGGTGGCCGTGGTCCAGTTCGTAGTGCTATGGCAGGTCGAGCACGTGCTGGACGCCGGGAATCCGTTACCGGTGTGGTCGGGCACGGCGCCGCCGAGGGTTGCGGTGCTGTTCCAGTCCGCCGTGTGGCAGCTGTAGCAATCAGTGGGCGGCGGGTTGGACGTGGTGTGGCAAAGATTGCATGCCACTGTCGTATGCGCGCCGGTGAGCGGAAAGCCTGTGGTGTTGTGATTGAACGTCGCGCCGAGCCAGGACGTGGTGGTGTGGCAGGACGTGCAGGTGGTTGGATAGCCCAAAGTTATGTGATTGGGCACCGATCCGCCGAGCGTGGCGGTGCTCTGCCAAGCCGCCGTGTGGCAGCTGTAGCAATCCGTCGGCAGCGTGCCGCTGTAGTTGCCGTTCACGTGGCACAGGGCGCAGGCCACGGTGGTGTGCGCTCCGGTCAGCGGGAATGTGGTAGTGCTGTGATTAAACGTGGAGGTGGTCCAATTCGTTGTTGAATGGCAGATCGAACAGTCCGTCGGAAATCCTGCCGTGATGTGATTCGGCACCGCGCCGCCCAGGGTCGTGGTGCTTTGCCAGGCGGCTACGTGGCAACCGTAACAGGCCGTGGAATTCAGCGTGTAGTTGTTGGCGACGTGGCACGAAGCACAGGGCGTGGGGCTCGGCGAGACGTGCATTCCGGTCAGCGCAAATCCGGTGGTGCTGTGATCGAATGTCGCGGTGGTCCAACTCACGGTCGTGTGGCAAGTCGAACAGTTTGCCGCCGCGAATGTGGCTCCGGCCGCGGAGTGCGGCGGCGCATTGGTATTCTGCCAGTCGGTCAAGTGGCAGCCCGAGGTTCCGCACGCGGTGGGCGCAATGTTCAACGAATAGTTGTTGCTGATATGGCAGAGACTGCAGGCCACCGTGGCGTGACTGTTGGTCAAGGGAAAGCCGGTCGACGCGTGATTGAAGACGCCGGCGGACCACACGGTGATCGGATGGCAGGAGGCGCACTGCGCCGCCGTGGTCGGGAATCCTGCTGCGACGTGATTCGGCACGCTGCCGCCAATGGTGGCCGTGCCGAGAAACACCGCCTGGTGGCAGCCGTAACAATCGGTGGAGTTCAGCGAGTAGTTGTTGCTGACGTGGCACGAAGCGCACGGCGTCGGCGTGGGTGAAGCGTGCGTTCCGGTCAGCGCAAAACCCGTCATGCCGTGGTCGAACGTCGCTGTCGTCCAGCTTACCGTGGTGTGGCAGGTCGTGCAGTTCGCAGCCGCGAAGGTTGGTCCGGCGGCGGAATGCGGCGGCGCGTTGGTGTTTTGCCAATCCGTCAAGTGGCAGCCCGAAGTTCCGCAGGCGGTCGGCGCGATGTTCAGGGAATAGTTGTTGTTGATGTGGCAAAGGCTGCAGGCGACGTTGGCGTGCCCGTTAGTCAGCGGGAAGCCGGTAGCGTTGTGATTGAAAACTCCAGCCGACCACGTGGTAATCGGGTGGCACGTCGCGCAGGCCGACGCGGTGGTCGGGAATCCGGCGGTCACGTGGTTGGGCACATTACCGCCAATCGTCGTGGTGCTTTGGAAAGCCGCCTGGTGGCAGCCGTAGCAGTCCGCGGAATTCAGCGAGTAGTTGTTGCTGATGTGGCACGAGGCGCAGGGCGTCGGCGTGGGAGACATATGCGTGCCCGTCAACGTGAAGCCGGTGACGCTGTGGTCGAAGGATGCGGCATCCCATCCCTTGGTCGTGTGGCAGGTGGAGCAGTTGGCCGCCGCAAACGCCGCGCCGGAGGCCGAGTGCACCGGATTATTGGTCTGCTGCCAGGTGGTCAGATGGCACTGGGAATTACCGCAGTCGGTGGGAGCAATTGTCAGGGCGTAGTTGTTATTGATGTGGCAGAGATTGCAGGTGACGTTCGCATGCCCATTGGTCAGCGGAAAGCCGGTGGCGTTGTGATCGAAAACTCCGGCCGACCACGTGGTAATCGGGTGGCACGTCGCGCAGGCCGACGCAGTGGTCGGGAATCCCGCGGTGACGTGATTGGGCACGTTGCCGCCGATCGTCGTGGTGCTCTGGAAAGCCGCCTGGTGGCAGCCGTAGCAGTCCGTGGAATTCAGCGAGTAGTTGTTGCTGATGTGGCAGGCGGTGCACGGCGTCGGCGTGGGCGACATGTGCGTCCCGGTCAGCGCAAAGCCCGTGGTGCTGTGATCGAAGGCAGCCGTCGTCCAGCTCACCGTGGTATGGCAGGTAGCGCAATTCCCTACAGCGAAAGCCGATCCCGCGCTTGAGTGCACCGGATTGTTGGTCTGCTGCCAGGTGCTCAGATGGCAGCCGGAGTTGCCGCAATCGGTCGGCGCGATCGTCAGGTTGTAATTGTTATTGATGTGGCACAGAGAGCAGGCCACGTTGGCATGGCCGTTGGTCAACTGGAATCCAGTGCTGCTGTGGTCGAAGATCGCCGTCGTCCAGCTGACCGTGTTGTGGCAGGTGGTGCAGTTGGCCGCGGCAAACGCAGAGCCGGCCGATGGATGCACCGGATTATTGGTCTGCTGCCAGGTGGTCAGATGGCATTGCGAGTTGCCGCAATCGGTCGGGGCAATCGTCAGATTGTAATTGTTGTTGATGTGGCAGAGCGCGCAGGCGACGTTGGCATGGCCATTCGTCAGCAGGAAGCCGGTCGAGCTGTGATCGAATTTGGCGTTGAGCCAACTGTCAAACGAATGGCAACTGGTGCAGTTGGCGGCCGCAAAGGCGCTGCCCGCCGAAGGATGCACGGGATTGCTGGTCTTCTGCCAGTCTGACAGGTGGCAGGATGAACAGGCGGTGGAAAGTCCCAGGTAATTTCCCACCGCGGCGTTCTTGTGGCATTCCTCGCATTCCACCACCGCATGGGCGCCCAGCAGCGGAAAGCGGTTGAAGTGCTGCTGTATAGATTGCACCGAGACTTGCCAGCCAAGTACCGTGTGGCACTGCGCGCAGTTCGTTCCGAATTGCGCTCGGTGGATGTCCGCGTGGCAATTCGAGCAGTTCTTCCCGACATCGGTGAACACCGGCTTGGTATGGCATCCGGTGCAGGAAACTTTCTCGTGCATGCCGCGAAGCGGGTAGCGCGTGGAGTCATGGTTGAATTCAGGAATGGCCCGGATGGGCGCCCAGTTGGAGTTGGTGTGGCAATTTTCGCAGGGAATATTGAGGGGTCCGTGCGGACTACGGCGCGGCTGCCGCTGGGCGTTGACCGGCCGGCAGGAGAAAATAAGCAGCACGAAAACGAACGAACATCCAACTTGAGCTGCGCGCGAAATGACTGCCCCCTAGGCTACAGCGAGCTCCGACCCTCTTCCAAAAAGGGGTGTCCGAAACAGTAAACTTTCTCGGCTTTCCGCTCTACTGTGCCATGGGACAGAAATTGGACCTGTACCTTCGACCGATCATTGTTGTGTATTCTCCGACTACGGCCGCGGAGGCGGCAGAACTGAGTCTTGGAACGGCAAATCCAGAATATGGTTGCCCGGTTTTCGCGTTACTTATCCGTTTACATCTAAAGAGGCTTGGAATCGGCTCCGTGGCAGTCGACGCAGTTCTTAGGCGTGGGCTTGTAGAACAGTACTGTCTTTCCCATTACGTCTTGCTGCAGTTGATGGCACATCGGGCAGCCCACATTTGCGTGCGCCCCTGTCAACGGAAACTGAGTGCGCTTGTCGTGGTCGAAGGTGGAGGGAGCCCAGCGCTGATCGACATGGCAATCCCCGCACTTGGTCACCCCATCCTTTGCAGCGAACTGTGCGCCGTGCGGATCGCTGTGACAAGCCTCACAATTTTTCGGCGCGCCCTTGAACTGAATTTCATGCGCCCCTGGCTGGGCCTTGTGACACTCGTCACACGCAACGCCGCGATGCGCGCCGAGCAATGGAAAGTTCGTCCTGGAGTGGTCGAAGCTGCGAATATCGATCCACGATTTTGAAGTGTGGCAAGCCTCGCAGCCCAGCGCGCTTCCATCGGCTCGCTTCTGGGCCATGCGTTCTTTGAATTCTCCCTGGTGCGGATCCATGTGGCAGGCGGTGCAGGCGCTGTCGCTGAAATGGAACGGCAGAACTTTGTCTGTCCTGCCACCGAGGCCCGCCTTGTGGCACTCGGCGCAGGCGACAGCAACGTGCGCGCCGGTCAGCGCGAAACGCGTGTTCCGGTGCTTGGCGATGGTGAATGTCGAGCGGTGGAAATCCTTGACCGTGTGGCACTGTTCACAACGATTCTGATACGGGGCGGCGGCAAATTGCTTGTCGTGGGCGTCCTGGTGGCAGTCGGTGCAGGCGGCGAATTTCACGTTGTACACGGTGTCTTTGCCCGCGGGCGTGTGGCATTTGTCGCAGGCAACCGCCGCATGCTTTCCTTCAAGCGGATAGTGCGAAGTCGCGTGATCCTTGACGCCAAAGAGCGACGGCTTCCAGCCCTCGACGGTGTGGCACTCCGAGCATTCGCCCTTGCTCGCCCGCGCCTGGAACTGCCCCTTGTGCGGATCGGGCGAGTGGCACGCGGCGCATTGCGCGAATGCCAGCGGCTTTTTGAAATCGCCGCCGGCGTGGCATTCGGTGCAGGCCACTTTCAGATGCATTCCCAGCAACGGATATTTTGTTTTGGAGTGATCGAACTGCATCGATGCATTCACTTTTTTCCACCCGGCCGTGGTATGGCACGATTCGCACGTTCCCTTGAACGATCCTTTGTGCGGATCGGAGTGGCAATCGGTGCAGGCTGCGAATTTGATTCCCGTGAACTTGGCCGTTTTGTCCGGCCCGGACGCAACGTGGCATTTTTCACAGGCCACCTGGGCATGCATTCCGGTGAGCGGGTATTTCGTTTTTGAGTGATCGAACTGCTTGGCCTGCTTCCAGTCGGTCACGTTATGGCAGCGCTGGCAATCGGGACCAAGCTGGCCTTTATGGACATCCTCGTGGCACGTGGCGCATTCCTGCGACAGTCCGAAAAAAGACGCCGTCAGATTTTTCTTCTGAATGAGCGCCCGCTGCGCCGGAACCATGTGCGCCGGCGTGTGGCACTTTTCACACGCGACGTCCGCGTGCTTTTCGATCAGCGCATAGCCCGTCTGGCGATGATCGAATTGCTTGAGCGACGGCTCCCAATGCACTAGTGAAAAATCCTCGCCGTTGTGCTCCAGGTGGCAGCGCACGCAGTCCCGGCCATTTGGATTTTTCATGCCCAGGAGGGCGTGGTAACCCTTGTGAACACTCAGGCGGTCCGAGATTTCCTTGTGGCACTCCAGGCATTTAAACGTAGGGGTGGCGGTTCCAAACTGGTGGCAACTGTTGCACTGTGTCGATCCATTGAGGGACTGATGCGCCTTGGAGAGCGGGCCAGGCGAGATTTGCGCCTCCGCGAGCGACGCTGCGCCAAGCACGATTGCGCCGAGCAGCAGCAAGAATCCGAGACGTCGCCGCACCGCGGCGGCCATCTCACCGTAACCAACACGCGTCGCCCCTGAAAACAAAAACAGCACCGACTCCTCCGACTAAGCGTTCGATGCGTGCACCACCGCCAGTGTCGCTCCAAGCTAGCATGAGCGGTGTTTCCTGAACGGATATCCCCAAGCGGCTGTGTCTTTGCGAAAAGCTGGCCGGAAGGACAGGCCCCCACGCCGCAGCTTGAGGAATTGTGACGTCCGCCACAGCGCAACGTGACGCCGGACACCGAGCCTATGGGGCCAAATCGCTCATGCTATTTGTCGGCGTTCGGAAGCTCTGAGTTTAGTGATACCTGGCATGGCCAGGCCTGGAGGGTTGGGTATGAAAAGCGCGCGGGAAATTCTGGTTGCTCTCGCGGCCTTCGCTCTATTGAATTCGGGCGCGGCGTTCGCGCATCACGGTACCGCGAACTACGACACCAACAAACTGATCACGGTGAAAGGCGCGGTGACGGGCTTTCAGTTCATCAATCCCCACGTCATTATTGCCCTCGACGTGAAAGACGAGAAAGGCGCGGTGGTGAACTGGCAGGGCGAGCTCACCAGTCCGAATCGCTTGACGCGAACCGGATGGACAAAGGATTCGCTCAAGGCCGGCCAAGTAATCTCCCTCAGCGGCTTCCCGTCAAAAACAGGCGCGCCGGAAATCTGGATTCAGAAAGTGATGCTGGCCGACGGGACTGAACTGAAAACCGACGGTGGAAACTGAGGACGGTAGCGCTAAGCTTCTTGCCCGGCCGGTTCCGTCAAACTTCGGGCGCTCCGGTGCACGAAGCGGGAGAACCCGGCCATGCGTCGCCGCGATATTTTCCCAGAAGGCGCCCGACAAAGAGGATGCCAGGAAACAAAATTCGCTGGATCACCCGCGGAGGTGTCGCCAACGCCTGCGTATGCCGGTGCCGCCAGACGACGTGCGCCAGATAAAAAAGAGAAGGTCTGCCGGAATCGCTGGCATTCAGAACTGCAAACAAGCCTTGAAGGTAGCGGTCTAAATCCACTGCCGGAACCGCGCGCCCGTTGAATTCCAGGACATCGTTGCCGGCGTTCCACCAGGAGTGCACGGTTCCTGCGGGAAAGACGGCTTGCCCGCCCGTCGTCAACGTGAGATTTTCATCGCCGCATTTGGCGCCCAAAGTTCCGGACTGTACCACGCCCTCTTCCCGCTCCAGGAAATGGATGTGCGGCGGCGGGCCGTTCGTTCCCGGCGGAAGCGATCCTTCCAGCGCGAGGATCAGTCGGCCGTCAGCGTCGCGAATACGGCGGATCCGTAGGACTTCTCCGGTGTGGCGATTCTGCAACTGCAGGAAATCAGTCGTGGATCCCTCCGGAGTTCGGAGCGCACAGCTTTTTTTGCAAAGCGAAAATATCAGACCAATTCGTGGCCGGCGAAGAAATATCCCAGCTCGAAGGCAGCGGTGTCGGGAGCGTCCGAACCGTGGGTGCAATTGTTGCCGATGCTGGTACCGAGGTCGCGGCGAATCGTGCCTGGCGCGGCCTTGGCGGGATCGGTGGCCCCCATGGTATCGCGCCACTTCAAAATCGCGCCCTCCGCTTCCAGGGCGAGCACGACGATTTTGCCGGAGCTCATGAAATCGGTCAGCTCGCCGAAGAAAGGGCGGGCAGCATGGACGGCGTAAAAACCCTCGGCCTCTTTCTTGGTGAGCCGCATTGATTTGGCTGCCACAATCTGGAATCCGGCTTTTTGAATTCGCGAAATAATTTCTCCGGCCAGCCCGCGCCCGAAGGCGTCCGGCTTTACGATTGCTAATGTGCGTTCGATCGCCATTCCATGAATCTCCGTGAATTGGATTTGAGGCCCCGCCGTTGCTTCCCTACTTCCCGATGACTGACGCCAGTGTTGAGCCAATATCGGCGGGACTCTGAATCGTATGAATTCCCGCTGCAGCCATCGCTTTGTATTTCTCAGCAGCCGTGCCCGAGCCGCCGCTGATGATGGCGCCCGCGTGGCCCATGCGGCGTCCCGGAGGCGCGGTCTGCCCCGCGATTAAGCCGACCACCGGCTTTTTCACATTGGTCTTGATGTAGGCCGCGGCTTTCTCTTCGGCGTCGCCGCCGATTTCGCCGATCATCACGATGGCCTGCGTTTCCGGATCTTCGTTGAAGAGCTTGATGGCGTCGATGTGCGTCGTGCCGATGATCGGATCGCCGCCGATCCCGATGCACGTGGACTGGCCGATGCCGAGCTGCGTCAACTGGTGCACGGCCTCATAAGTCAAAGTTCCGCTGCGGCTGACGACTCCGATGTTTCCCTGCTTGTGAATTCGACCGGGCATGATTCCCATTTTGCATTTTCCCGGCGAAATGATTCCCGGGCAATTCGGCCCGATCAGCCGCGTCTTGGAATTTTTCAGAGCGGCGGCCACGCGAACCATGTCCAGAGTGGGAATGCCTTCGGTGATGCACACCACCAGAGGCAGACCGGCATCGATGGCTTCGAGAACCGCGTCCGCGGCATACGGCGGCGGCACAAAAATAATCGAAGCGTCCGCGCCCGTCTCGCGGACCGCGTCAGAAACGGTATTGAACACCGGCACGTTCTCATGCTTCGTACCGCCCTTGCCCGGTGTGACACCCGCGACAACCAGCGTGTGGTACTCGATCATCTGCCCGGCATGAAAGCTGCCTTCGCGCCCGGTAAGGCCTTGCACGACAACGCGCGTTTTTTCATTAACTAGAACGCTCATCGTGCACCCCCTGCCAGCGCTACGATTTTCTCAGCGCCGTCTCTCATATCTTTCGCAATCGTGAGTCCCAAGCCTGAATCGCGCAAGATTTCTTGTCCTTTTTCCACATTGGTTCCTTCCATACGAACAACAACTGGAAGTTTTAGATTCAAATCTTTTGCCGCGGCCACGACGCCCGAGGCCAGCACGTCGCAGCGCAGGATGCCGCCGAAAATATTGATGAAGACGCCCTTCACGCTGGGATCTTTCACCAGGATCTTGAATGCGTTCTTCACCTGTTCCGCGGAAGCGCCGCCGCCCACGTCCAGGAAATTCGCGGGCGAGCCGCCGGACAGCTTGATGATGTCCATGGTGCTCATCGCCAGGCCCGCGCCATTCACCATGCAGCCGACGTTGCCGTCGAGCTTGATGTAATTCAATTTGTAGGAGGACGCTTCGACTTCCAGAGGATCTTCTTCGTTCAAATCACGCAGCTCCAGAATATCCTTGTGGCGGTAAAGCGCATTGTCATCGAACGCCATCTTGGCGTCCAGCGCCACCAGTTTGCCGTCGCCGGTAACGATCAGCGGATTGATTTCCGCGAGTGACGCGTCGGTTTCGAGAAACGTGCGGTACAAGGCCTGCAGGAACGGACCAGCCGCAGCAGCCGCATCGCCCGAAAGACCCAGGCCATAGGCCAGCTTGCGCGTGTGGTAGGCCTGCAATCCGGTTTCCGGACGAATCGTCTCGCGCAGAATCAACTCGGGATTTTTGTGCGCCACTTCCTCGATTTCCATTCCGCCCGCGGTGCTGGCCATGATTACCGGAGCGGCAACGGCGCGGTCCACCAGGATGCTGAGGTAGAGTTCGCGCTTGATGTCCAGCCCTTCCTCGATCAGCAGCCGCTGCACGATGCGCCCCGCCGGTCCGGTTTGCGGCGTGACCAGCTTCATTCCCATCATGTTCTTGGCCAATTCCGCCGCCTCCGCCGGCGACTTCGCCAGTTTCACACCGCCCGCCTTGCCGCGGCCCCCGGCGTGGATTTGCGCCTTGACCACCACGATTTTTGTGCCCAACCGTTCGGCCACAGCGCGCGCCTGATCGGGCGTGGTCACCATTTCTCCGCGCGGAGTGGGAACTCCGAACCGCCGGAAGATTTCTTTCGCCTGATATTCGTGGATCTTCATCGTCCGTCCATCAGTGCTAGAATTTAGCTACATTAGAAACTTTAGAGTTTATAGGGAACGCTCGAACCGGGCAAGGTGAAAGGGACTCTGTGAGCTTGCAGATGAAATCCGCCTGCGAACGCTGCGGCCGGCGGCTGGCAGGCGATTCGGAGGCCGCGATCTGCTCGTATGAATGCACGTTTTGCGCAGATTGTTCGGCGGCCATGCGGAACATTTGCCCGAATTGCCAGGGCGAACTCGTCCGTCGCCCCCGCCGGAAGGCTTCCACGACTTGACAACCACGCGTACGATTCCAGATCCGGGACACTCCGAGGAGTTGCCTCTCGAATGTTGCGCGCACTGATCAAAAAGGTAGAGAGCGGCTCGGACCTTTCGCGCCAGGAAGCCGAACTGGCGATGGAAGAAATTCTGTCCGGTCGCGCGGATGAGGAGGCCATCGTCGCTCTGCTCACCGTTCTGCGCGCCAAGGGCGAAACCGTCGGAGAGCTGGTCGGCTTCGCGCGCGCCATGCGGCGGCAGGTGACGCCGGTCTTTGCCGACGGCACGCGGCCCGATGAATTGCTGGTGGACACCTGCGGCACCGGCGGCGATTCTTCCGGCACATTCAACATCTCCACCGCTGCGGCATTCGTTGCCGCCGGCGCGGGCGTGCGCATTGCCAAACACGGGAACCGCTCGATCTCCTCCAAATGCGGCTCCGCCGATGTGCTGGAAGCCCTGGGAGTTTCGCTGGACGTTGCGCCGGAGCGCGTCGGCGCGGCGATTCGCGAGATCGGGATCGGATTTCTTTTCGCGCCCGCACTGCACACGGCGATGCGGCATGCCATGCCGGCGCGGCGGCGTCTGGGGCGCACTGCGTTCAATTTGCTCGGCCCGCTCACCAATCCGGCCGGAGCGCGCGCGCAGGTAGCCGGAGTTTTTTCCGATAAGGTGGTGGAGAAAGTGGCGCTGGTGCTGAGCGAACTGGATGTCGAGCGCGCCTTCGTCGTTCACGGCGCGGGCGGCCTGGATGAAATCTCGCTGTCCGGCGAAACCACCGTGGGCGACGTGCGCCACACGGCGGTGCAATTGATTCAAGTCACGCCCGAAGATTTCGGCTTGGATCGTGCGCCGCTCGAAGCCATCGCCGGCGGCGACGCAGCTAACAACGCGGCGCTGATCCGCTCGATCCTTGCCGGTGAAAAGGGTCCCCGGCGTGACATCGTCGCGGCCAATGCCTCCGCCGCGATCGTGGCCGCGGGCCGCGCCGCCGATTTTCTCGAAGGCGCGCTGATCGCCGCGCAATCCATCGATTCCGGCGCGGCGCTCCAAAAACTCAACGCGCTCATTGAATTCTCGACGCGCACGTAGAGTTCAGAGTTCGTGTAGCGCCCGCCTTCAGGCGGGCATCCGAAGGGGGCCGACCAACTATCCGCAGAACGCCCCAGCTTGACCGCGCCGAGCGGTCCAGAGAATAATCATCTTCCGCGAACGTACACCACGAACATGCCAAGCTTTTCACATTCCAAACTAGCGTCGTACCAGCAGTGCCCGCAAAAGTACAAGTTTCGCTACATCGACGAAATTCCTTCGCCCATCCGTAGCATCGAACTGCATCTCGGCGATTCCGTGCATCGCGCCCTGGAAAAACTCTACGCCGATGCCCGCGACGGGCAGATTGCCTCGATCGATGATCTGATGAAATGTTTCCAGGAAAAATGGGACGAGGGCTTTTCGCCGGACCTGCGGATCGTACGAGCGAGGGTGACCGCCCAAACTTATCTGGAACTCGGCCGCAAGATGCTGATGGACTACCACTGGACTTTTCATCCCTTTACGCAGTCCACCACGCTGGAACTCGAAGAGAAATTCCTGTTTCCGATTTCCGAACAGCACGACATGCGCGGAATCATCGACCGCCTGGCGCGCAACAAGGACGGCACGCTGGAAATTCACGATTACAAAACTTCCCGCCGGCTGCCGAATGCCGAGCAGATTGACAACGATGTGCAGCTCGCGCTTTACGAAATCGCCATCCGCCACCGCTGGCCCGAGACCCGCCGAATCAGCCTGATCTGGCACTACCTCGCGTTCGACCGGGAAATCGTGATTACCAAGGCGCCGGAACAACTGGAGAAGGTCAAACGGAATACGCTCGGCCTGATCGAGCGAATCGAGGCCGCAACGTCATTTCCCACTCAGGTGACGCCGCTGTGCAACTGGTGTGAATATAAGGAACTCTGCCCTGCGATGAAAAAGCCGTAAAGCCGGCAACCCTAAAGCGCAAGAAAATTGCGGAGCAGTTGCATGCCTGTCTCGGTGAGCACGGATTCGGGATGGAACTGCACACCCTCCACGTTCATGGTGCGGTGGCGTAGCCCCATGACGATATCGCCGGTGCGCGCGGAAATTTCCAGATCGGCAGGAAACGATTTTTCCTCGACGATCAGCGAGTGATAGCGCGTGGCCACAAAATCCTGCGGCAAGCCCTTGAAAATCGTTCTGTCATCATGATGGATGCGGCTGGTCTTGCCGTGCATGATTTCCGGCGCGCCGATTACCTTGCCGCCGAACGCCTGCCCGATCGCCTGGTGCCCAAGGCAAACACCCAGGATGGGAATCTGCCCGGAAAATCGCCGGATCACATCCACGCAAATTCCCGCGTCGTCCGGCGTGCCCGGTCCCGGAGAAATCACGATGCGCTTGGGTTTCTTTGCGGCGATCTGATCGAGTGTGATCTGATCGTTGCGCACCACCTCGAGTTTTTCTCCCAACTGGCCGAGGAACTGCGCGAGGTTGTAGGTGAACGAATCGTAGTTGTCGAGAAGCAGAATCATTTTGGCGAACTCAGTTTTTTATCCGGGCCATCATTCGCTGGGCGGCACGTATACACACCGCCGTCTAGCGGACGATACCTGGAACTGTTAATTATAAAGTCGCAAGATGGGCGGGACAACTCAACGAGCCGCCCGCATCGTGTCCGGGTCCGGCTCTTCTCCATCCTGCGCGCACTTGCGGCGGGTGTCGGAAACGAAATCGTCGAGCTTGCCCTGGTCGCGCATCTGCACGATTTTATCCATGTACGGCCAGCGCGAATCCGGATCGCCCTTCAGAATCGACTGGTAAGCTTTCAACGAACCGAGCAGTCCGGCGGTGGCAATGGCCTGCTCGTCCTTCACCTTGTCGGGATGCTCGATCATGAACGCCGCGCTCGAGATGATCATTTGCCGGGCGATTTCCCGGGAATGTCCGCGCGGCGGATTGGGCATCTTGCCAAAATAATCGAAGCAGACATTCACGGTGATGTCGGGAATGTCGACGATCCATTGGATCACCCATTCGCGATTGTCCTTGGCGTCCTTGGCGAGCGGATCGTCTTCCAGTGCGTGCGCCACTTTAACGGCCCGGGTCCGCTCTTCGGGCGTCGATGGGCCGCGCTTCTGCGGCTCCTGCTGCGCCCGCGCCACCGCGGCAACGGCGAACCCCAGTAAAAATGTGGCAATGGCAATGGCTCGGATGGAGTGCGACTTCATGTTGTGCTCCCGCTGGCAGCGGCCGCCCGATGGGCCGCGATTCCCTGAAAATCTAATATTACACGAATTTACCGGGGAGGCGAATTTGAGTCGCACGGCGTTGCGGCGCTGTGCGTCAATCAAGCGCGGCCCCACCCGGCCATGTACAATGAACTGGTGATTCAAGACCGCAGCGAATATTTCAAGGAAGTCCATGGCCAAGTTTGAAAAACACATTTTCATCTGCACCAACCAACGCCCCGAAGGCAATCCGCGCGGCTGCTGCAATCCCACGGGCAATGCCGAGCTTCACGGCCTCTTCAAGGAAACGCTGAAGCAGCGCGGAATTCCCGGAGACAAAGTGCGAGCCAACAAGTCCGGGTGCCTGGAGCAGTGTGAAGTAGGCCCGACGGTGGTGGTCTATCCCGACGCTGTCTGGTACGGCGGAGTGACCGCCGGGGATGTGGACGAAATCATTGACTCGCATATCATCGGCGGCCGCCCGGTCGAAAGGCTCATCATTCCTGACTCCGTATTGAACAACACTCAGAAAAAATAGTGGCTGCCAGCAGCAGAGACTTCACATCCCGCAGAAAAACTCAGAACTGTTTTTGCCTCAGTATCGCGGAAACGCAGATCCCTCTCAAAAATCCACAGGCTGAAGCCTGTGCCACCTCGGATTGACACCCGCCTGATCACAGCGTAGTCTCGCGGCCACGATCCGAAAGCAATCAGATTTTTCCAATTGGGAGGTTCTCGATGAAGCTGAAAATTTGTCTCTGCATGCTAGCCCTGCTCTTCGCGGCGCCGCTATTCGCGCAGCAAAATGTGCCGGAACTTGCCTTCGATTCCGTTCCCGATTTCTTCAAGCTTCCGCCGGGAATGAATTTCGGCGAAGTGCCCGGCGTGGCTGTCAATTCCAAGGGCCACGTCTTCGTCTTCACGCGCTCCAACAGCGCGAACGGTCCGGCCTATGCTCCGGCAGCGGCACAGCTTTTTGAGTTCGGACCGGACGGCACGTATATCCGCGAAATCGGCAAGGGCCTCTACGCCTGGTCGGAAGCTCACAGTGTGCGCATCGATAAGGATGACAACATCTGGGCCATCGACAAAGGCTCGGACATGATCATCAAGTTCAATCAAGCGGGCCGCGTCGTGTGGGTATTCGGCCGGCGGCTCGAAGGCGCGGAAGATGACACCAAGCCCTGGGGACATCCGAATCCACCGCTGCCCGCCATCGACGGCCTGTTTCGCCAGCCCACCGATGTGGCCTGGGATTCTAACGGCGATATTTTTATCACCGACGGCTACGTCAATTCGCGCGTGGCGAAGTATGACAAGAACGGCGACTGGGTAAAATCCTGGGGAGACAAAGGCGCTGAGCCTGGACAGTTCCGCCTGCCGCACGCTATCGTCGCCGACCGCAACGACAATCTGTACGTCGGCGATCGCAGCAACCGCCGCGTGCAAGTCTTCGACACCGATGGAAAATTCCTGCGCATGTTTACGATTGACGTGCCGCCTGTGCCCGGCACGCACGCCGTGAACGGCGCGACGCCGACCGGCGAGCGCCTTGCCGCCGTGCTCGGCGCCCCCAATTCCATCTGCATCACGCCGGGCAAGAACCAGGTGCTGTACATCGGCGAAACCACGTTCCCAGGAAGAATTTTTAAAGTTTCGCTCGATGGAAAAGTTCTTGGCGTGATCGGACGGTCGGGCCGCCAGCTCAAGCAGTTTTCCGGCGCCCACCAACTGGCCTGCGCATCGGACAATGTGATTTACGCAGCAGAAACTTCCAACTGGCGCGTGCAGAAACTGATCATTCACCCGGGGAAAACCGGCGCGGCGGATTGATCAAGTAGCGCGAGCTTCACAGGCTGCAAAAAATTAAAGGCGCTGTCATTCTGAGCGAAGCGAAGAATCTCTCTTCGATTTAAGCGCGAGCAAAGAACGGAGAGGAATTCTTCGCTTCGCTCAGAATGACAAAACCGGGATCGCGAGTTGGATTATTTCTTGCGAACTTTCGACTTCGGCCCGCCGGGCGCTGGATCGAGCCCGCTGTGCGCGATTTCCAGCGCCGTAAGCAGCGCCCGCGCCTTGTTCACCGTCTCGGTGTATTCCTTCTCCGGCACGGAATCCGCAACGAGTCCCGCGCCGGCCTGCACGTACGCGACTCCCTTTTTCACCACCATGGTGCGAATGGCGATGCACGAATCGAGATTCCCAGAAAAGTCGAGATACAGAATCGCTCCGGCGTAGATGCCCCGGCGGGTGGGCTCGAGTTCGTCAATGATTTCCATCGCGCGTACTTTTGGCGCACCGGAAAGCGTCCCTCCCGGGAAACAGGCGGCCAGCGCGTCGAAACAGTCCACGTCTTCACGCAAGTATCCGCGCAGGCTGGACACCAGATGCATCACGTGCGAGTACCGCTCGACGAACATCAGCTTCTCAACCGTCACCGTGCCGTACTCCGACACGCGGCCCAGGTCATTGCGCCCGAGGTCCACCAGCATAATGTGCTCGGCCTGTTCCTTGGGATCGGCGGCCAGCTCGGCTTCCAGCGCCGCGTCCTCTTTTTCATCCGCGCCTCGCGGGCGCGTGCCGGCAATGGGCCGGTAAAACACGTTGCGTCCCTGGACCTTCACCAGCATCTCGGGCGAGCTTCCTACGACGGCCAGATCGTTCAGCTTCAGAAAATACATGTAGGGCGAGGGATTCACCACGCGCAGCGAGCGGTAAATCTCAAACGGGTCCGCGTCGGTTTCCGCGGAAAAGCGCTGGCTGACGGCCACCTGAAAAATATCTCCCGCGCGAATATATTCCTTGGACTTCTCCACCGCGGCCATGAATTTGGCGCGCGTGAAATTGGAAGTCACCTTCAGCGGGCGCGGTTTTCTGCGTCGCGGGCGTTCGGCGGCGGCGGAGATGTCCAGGCGGCGGCGCGTGGTGCGAATTTCGCGCACGGCCTGGTTGTATTTCGCGCGCAGGCTGCCCTCGCCATCGGTAAACACGTTGCGCACGATCCACACCCGGTGGCGGACGTGATCGAACACCACCAGGCCCAGAAAAAACATCATTACCGCGTCGTCCATGCCGACGTCGTCGCGCGTCGTGTCGGGAATGCGCTCGATGAGCCGCACCATGTCGTACGCGAAATATCCGATGGCGCCGGCCACCAGCGGCGGCAGTCCCGGCACGCGTACCGGACGATAGCGCTCCACGCGGTTGCGTAGGTAGTCGAGCGGGTTCTCCTGCACCCACGAGGTGCGGCTGTCGCTTTCCAGAACGCAAGCGCCGTTCACATAGCGAAATACCTCGCTCGGGTTCGCGCCGACAAACGTGTAACGCGCGATTTTCTCTCCGCCCTCCACGCTCTCCAGCAGGCACGCGTAACGCGCGTTGTGCGCCAAGCGCAGATAAGCGGAGACCGGCGTCAGCGTATCCGCCGTGAAGGTGTCATAGACCGGCACGAGATTTCCCTGCCGCGCCAGTTTGCAGAACGATTTGAAGTCAGGCTGAATCATAAGATTGTGTGGCACAGGCTTCAGCCCGTGGATGCCCTACTGGCTACTGGATCGCAACGATACTCCGCAGTTTAGGCGGACTGCGCCTGCACCCAAGCCGATGTCATTCTGAGCGAAGCGAAGAATCTCTCTTCGTTTTTTGCTCGCACTTAAATCGAAGAGAGATTCTTCGCTTCGCTCAGAATGACAAAACAACGTATTTCCGTAGTGATGCCTGCATCTCTCACTATTTTAAAGCGGCAATCACCGCGCGGCGCATGGCGCTTTCCGGCGCGCGCTCCCCCGTCCAGATTTCGTATTGCGCAAATCCCTGAGCAAGAAACATCTCCACTCCGGAAATGGTTTCGATCCGTTTGCGGCGCGCCATCCGAAGCAGTTCCGTCTCCAGCGGGCGATACACCATATCCATCACCAGACGGCAGTTCAGTTCCGCACTCTCCAGCGGCGAACCGCCGTTCGGAAACATTCCGATGGGCGTGCAGTTCACAATGGCATCAAAAAATTCGTGCGCCAGCGCGCCGCGCTCCACCACTTGTCCGCCCGCAGCACGAGCCAGCGCCTTCGCGCGTTCCGGACGCCGCGCGCAAAGGCACACGATCGAACCCGCCTGCGCCAGGGCAAACGCCGCCGCCCTCGCCGCGCCCCCGGCGCCCAACAACAGCACACGGCTGCCCGCGAGGCGCATTCGCTGCTCCAGGCTGCGCAGCACTCCGACGTAGTCCGTATTGTACCCGTACAATCGCCCGCCGCCACGCACCACCAGTGTATTCACCGCTCCGATGCGCTCTGCCAGCGGATCGCAGCCATCGAGAAACTTCAGGATCGCCTCTTTATGCGGAATGGTTACCGAAACGCCGGCAACTCCAAATCCGCGAATCGCCCCCAGAAAATCGCGCAAATCGCGAACCAGGAACGGCACAAACACCGCATCGAACTTGCGAGCCTGAAAGGCCGTGTTGTGCAGCAGCGGCGAGAGCGAGTGTCCGATCGGGTCGCCGATCACTCCATACACGCGCGTTCGCGCCGAGATTTTTCCGGCGCGATAAAGACCGGCCATCGCATCGAGCGAAAGTTGACCGGGGGCAGTGGCCTGCTCCACGGCGGCATAAGCCAAGGCGCTTCCCATGCACAACGAAAGGACGCGTCCAGCGAACCCGACCTCGCCCATGGGAATCGCGACCACATCGTGGCGCTTTCGGGCCCGCGCACAAACGCGCAAACTATCGTCGATCGAGCGGCATTGCGCGGCAATTTTGATAGCGTCCCCACCCGCTCGCCTCAATCCGCCAACGATCGCGTCCAGTTTTCGCGGAGTGCCGCGAAAATCGTGGTGTGACACCAGCAACCGAGCCGGAGCAAGTCTACGCGCTAGCTCACTACCGGCAAGCTCGCGTGCGGTCTCTATCTCAACGTCGCACCACCGGCAGCCGGAACGCACGGCCTGTTGCAGGATCTCGATTTGTTGCCTTCGGCTGCCTGAATATCGTCCGCCACCTTCCTTGCGGCGGCAGGTCGCGATCAAAACTGCGCGAGGGCGCGTGCGGCGCAGCGAGGACAGAAATGCATCTCGTTCCTCGGCGTCTCGGAGGTAATCCAGGCGCAATTCCAGCGTGCGGGTTCTGCGGAGAGCCCGGCGCAACTGCGAACTCATCTCGCGCGCGGTTTCGGCAGCGACGACACCACACACGCGATCTGTTCCAAACAGACCCTTCCCCACCAATCCTCCACCTCGGCCAACGCTGGGCACCGCGGATTCTGAAGCTTTAGGCTTCTACCATGTGGGTGACAAATGTGTAAAGCGCCCCTCCACGTTTTCTTGACCCTCCCTGGCCGCGATGCTAGCGTTGATAGACGGTCGTAATCGGTCTGGCGCACTCAAAAACAAGGCACGGCGAGGAGCAGTCCTAATGCAGACAAAACTCAGCTATCGTATTATTACAATTGGACTTAGGGTTGGATTAGGCGTTCTGGCCCTGGCTGCGGCCGGTTACGCCCAGCAGCCTTCCACGACGACCCCCTCACCTGCCGACCTGTATTGCTCGGGAGTGGTCACCGATCAAGCCGTTCCGGGCGATTCTTATATTATTTCCGGTGAAGATTCCCGCTACAAAAGCACCTTCAGCACCGAGGATTATATCTACATCAACCAGGGCGCGGAACACGGCGTAAAAGTCGGCGACCAGTTCGATGTGGTCCGGGCCACGACTGGCGCCATCACCGTCGGGGGCATTGTCCGCAAGGGAGCGACCACGCCGTGGTTTAAGTACGAAAACATGTTGAATCGCGCCATGGGAACCCGCTATGCGGATATCGGAAGGCTGCGCGTGGTGCACGTGGAGGCAAAAACCTCCGTGGCGCAAATCGCTTTGGGCTGTGATCTCATGCAGAGGGGCGACCTGGTGCGTCCGTTCGCGGCCCGCCCGGCTCCGCAATTCCACAGCGCGAAACTGGATTTGTTTGCCGCGCCGTCGGGAAAAAAGACCGCAATGGTCGTCAGCACGAAGGACTCCATGGTGCTCGCCGGACCGAACAAAATCATTTACGTGAATCTTGGCAGCGCCCAGGGCGTGAACGTCGGAGACTACTTCCGCGTCTTCCGCTACCAGGGCACGCATAATGAGACCTCGTACCAGATCCAGAATATGAATTACAAAGCCTACGGATTCGGAAGCACGCCGGTCGCCTATAAGTGGGACGATCTTCCTCGCCAGGTGATGGGCGAGGGAATCGTTTTGCGAACCGGCCCCAATTCCTCGACCGTGCTGCTGACGACCACACGCGAAGAAGTTTTCATCGGAGACTATGTGGAAGTGGAATAAGTGGAGCGGGCTTCAGCCTGCGATGTTTTGCTCCTGGTAGCGCATAAGAACCCCACAGGCTGAACCCTGTGCCACTAAATCCGCGGTTCCTTTTCCGAAAAAATCTCCGCGGTGAATCCAAATACTTCCGTTTCGCGGTCGCGCCAGGCGTCGCGCACCAGGCCGGCCTTCACGCAGGTTTCCTCAACCAATCGCATTCCAGTCCACCCGCGTTCCGCGGCCACCTGCGGCAGCAGCAGCCCCCGGTGGGATCCGCGCATCACCAGGACCCCGTGCTCGCCCGCGACAATCGCCTCGGCCGGCATTCGCTCCGGCACGCTCAAAACTGAAATTTCAATCTTCAGCGCGGGGACTTCCTCGGCGCGGATGGGACGAAATCGCGAATCGTGCAACGCCGCGCTGATTGCAACACGCGCCACCACGTCCGCCAGCGGCCCGGGATTCTCGACTTGCCCGACGCAGCCGCGCAGCTTTCCTTCACAATACAGGCTGACGAATGCCCCTCGCTGTTCGGAAAGTGCTGAGGGATAGGGAGGAAGATCGGGAACGGCTTTGTCGACGAGGGCGGCGGAAATTCCCCGCCGCGCAATTTCTACCAGCGCCAGCCAATCGTCACTGGACAGTCGGGACATCCTGCGCGTTCTTCCGGCGCTCTAGAATTCTCAGGGTGCGCCGCTGCTTCACGCTGCCGTCGACGCGGCCCCAGAACTTCTGGAAATATTGGAAAGCGGAAACCACGGCGCTGCCGACAACCAGCCACAACAGCAGCACGCCCAGCGGGCGAATCACGGGGTGCTTCGACGCCAGGATCACCGCGCAAACGGCGATCACCTGCAACACCATTTTCGTTTTCCCGAGCGCCGAAGCCGGAATCGTAAATCCTTCGGCCGACGCAATGTTGCGCAGCCCCAGCACCACGATTTCCCGCCCGATGATAATCACGGCCATCCAGCCGTGCACCAGATGCATTTCCACGAGCGAGATAAACGCCGCGGACATCAACAACTTATCGGCGATCGGATCGAGCAAAATGCCCAGGGTGGTGACTTCACTGCGCCTTCGGGCGTAGTAACCGTCCGCCCAATCGGTGGCCGCCGCGGCCAGCAGGATCAACACACCCCACTCGGCAAAATTAATCGTCACTCCAAAAAATGCGATATTAGGCTCACGGGTCAAAAGGATAACGACCAGCACCGGGATAAAGAAAATGCGCAGAATGGTCAGGCTGTTTGGCAGGTTCATGAAGCACCCGGGGGCTCCCTGCTCCCATTGAAAACTAGCCGCCCAGTTGCAAGGCGTAACACACTATAGACGCGCCCGTGCGGTCAGTCAACGATTGCTCCAAACGAGTTCCGGCGCGCGGGAAATGTCTGCAAATTCGTGCACAAGTCAACATCTCAAACCTGTACTACTAAATAACGGGCGCCCGCAAGGCTGTGCAAATCATGGCTTTACAACCGATGCGCTTCCGGGAGACCAAACTGCTGAATACTTCAGCATAATTCTCTGTAAACATATGATTTTGAGGTATTTAAATGTCAAGAAAGCGTGCGGAACCGTGTACGCGCCTAGATTGCCGTGCCAGCCGCTTAACAATGGGAAATTGATTTCCACAGACATTTCCACATCTGAACTGCCAGCGGGCGAAGGCAAATTAGGCCCGAAACGCTTAAATTCTCCAGGTAGGACAGGCTTCAGCCTGTCAGGTTTAGATTCAAGCGCGCCGCGAACTTAAGCCAGCAAGGCTGAAGCCTGTCCTACGTGAAGCGATCTATTCCAAGTCGAGGTCCGCATCAAGCCGGCGTCGCGTTCGGCTCAATTTTCAACTGGCGCGCCACGGATTCGGGAATTTCCGCCTCGATGGCCATGCTCGAATCGCGAACTTCCGAATGCAGGACGCGGCCGAGGGAATGCACCAGGGCGATCGCGCGTCCGTTGGAGAGCGGAAGCGTGAAACTCAAATGCAGCAGCGGATCGACGGGCATGGCCTCGTCGATGCGGCTAAGCAAAACGTCAAGCCCCTGCCCCGTGAGTCCCGAGACCAGCGCGGAATTGTGATTGCCGTTTACCGCCGCGGCCTCTTCCGGTGAGAGCCGGTCAATTTTGTTCAGCACGTGCAGCCGCGGGCGATCCGCCACGCCCAATTCCTTCAAAATCTTTTCCACTTCGGCATCTTGTTCGGTGTGATGCGGATTCGAGACGTCCGTCACCAGCAGCAGCAGCGCGGACTCCTGCACTTCTTCGAGCGTGGCGCGAAATGCGGCGATCAATCCAGGCGGCAGGTCGCGAATAAATCCCACCGTATCGGACAGCAGCACGCGGCGATTGGACGGCAAGCGCACGGCCCTGACCGTCGGATCGAGCGTAGCGAACATTTTTGACGAAACCAGAACCCCGGCGCGGCTCAGCGAATTGAATAGCGTGGATTTTCCGACGTTGGTGTAGCCCACCAGCGCCACCGTGCCGAGCGGCACCGCCTGGCGCGTCTGCCGCCGCAAGGAGCGCTGCCTGCGCAGGGCTTCGATGGCTTTGGTGATCTTGCTGATGCGATCGCGAATGCGCCGGCGGTCCGTTTCCAATTTCTGTTCGCCGGGGCCGCGGGTGCCGATTCCGCCGGCCTGCCGGGAGAGCGCTTTGGCGCTTCCGGCCAGGCGCGGGAGAGAATAATTCAACTGCGCGAGTTCGACCTGCAGCTGGCCTTCGCGGCTGCGCGCGTGCCGCGCAAAAATATCCAGGATCAGCTGGGTGCGATCGATGACGCGGCATTCCGTGCCTTTTTCCAGATTTCGCAGCTGCGTGGGAGAGAGGTTGCGGTCGAAGATAATGAGCGGCGCGTGCCGCATATCGGCTTCGATTTTTACTTCGTCGATTTTTCCGCGCCCAATGACCGTCGCGGGATCGATTTTGTCGCGCATCTGAAACATGCTGCCGGCCACATGCGCGCCGGCGCTGCGCGCTAGTTCCGCCAACTCCTCGAGCGATGCGCGTTCCGCGTCTCCCGCATCGATCCCCGGGACGTGCGCGGCGCGCTTCAGTCCCACACCTACAAGGAACACTCGTTCGAGGTTTTCGGTAGGACGTGTGGTCTTCATTCGGAAACGACAATCTCGGGCGGGGCGACGCGAGGAGAATTGACAATCGTGCGGAGTTTCACAACCCCATTATACCCCATTCGCTTCTCCGCCGCCCGAAGCCGCGCCGTGCCGATGGCCTGCTGGCAATAATCCAGCTTGTCAGTTCTTTCGTAATGAGATATTCAGTGCCGCGATTTTGAGCGATACCCCGCCTCCAACGGGAAAGGAAAATTTCCATGAATCATGATGCCGCTGAATCCGGGCCAACGACATCGGTCGCTGAACGCGTGCGCTCATACCCATTGCTGGATGCGCTGACGTATCGCAGGTCGCGCCGCTTTGCCGCGGGAATGAAGCTTAATGGAGGGCCGCTTGCCTATGAAAGCGCCCGCCCCCCGCAGCCCCTCACGACGGAAGAAGAGGCGGCGCTGGCGTTTGCCGCCTGCGGCGTCACAGGGTACGCGCTGGGGGAACTGCCGTACGAAACCGGCAGCGTTCCCGACGCCGGCGGCGGAAATATCATGAAACAGTTCGTAGCCCGCACCGCGCCAAGCGCCGACGCCCTGCACGCGGTGACCGTATTCATGATCAACGATGAAGGCGCGTGGATGCTCCGCCGTCCCCAGGATTTTCCCGGGCGCGAAGTTGCCGCGCTCGTGCAGGCGGCGCGCGAACGTGGGCTCAGCGAACTTTTCGAGCGAAGCCGCGTGCGCATCGCCGGCCGCCGATTGGATGTGCCGCGCGAGTTGCCCTTCGTGCCGCCGTTCAACAAGTGGTCCGCCAACGTTCCGGGCAGCACGTATTTTATACCCGTCAACGAACTGACCGCGCTCTACATCAACATCCTGCTTTCCGCCTTCAACGGCGATTTCAATTATTTCGTGGTCGACGATCGCAACGGATTTCGCCCCGCGGGCATCGGCAAATTCGCGCGCTCCAAGGGCGGCCCGCTCCATGACGATCCGGCCGAAGGGCGGTTCATGACGGTGACGTTTCTGGAATCGTGGCTCTTCGAACTGGCCGCGGTCGAGCAGGGCGCCATGGTTCAGAATCTCGGCCTGATGAACCAGGCGCTGGGGCTCGGCGGATTTCCTCATTTCGCGGCGCATCCATTCGGATGGACGCAAGCGCTCGGGTTTCGCATGCAGCAGCCGCGATTGTCGCGCGTGACCGCGGCTGGAACGCTGATGAAGGCGGCGCTCAAATTGTTCGGAAAAGATATTCTTGTGCCGACGGCGGTAGGCTTGGAGCAAGAGGGACAAGTTCTGATTCGGCCGTATTGCCCGCCGTACTTCGCCTCAATGAAAGAGGCCGTCCTGGCATTCGTCGACGCGAAATACGCAGGCGCGAAAGGTTCATTCCGCGACGGCGGCGAAACCACGGCATGGCTCGATGCCCCGCGCGTGCAGGCGGGCATCCCGGAATATTCCAGCGCCGCGATTGAAGCGACAATCGCCTACTGCGAATATGTCTACGGCCGCTATGGCCGCTTTCCTGCGGCCTGTGGACCGTTTCGCACCGTCCTCGCCTACCAAGCCCATCGCCTCGATCCGGATTTCTACGCCCGCTACTATCGGCCGGACGCTGGCGTTTAGCTGGCACTGTTTGCGTTCCCCTGGTGTCCAAGAGTATGGACGCATTCTTCGTGAATCGGAGCGCTGTTGCGTTACGCGTTCTAGGCAACAGGTGTCCTCGAGGAAGGAGCAACGACGATGGGAATGGACGTGGGAAGCAAGAACCGTGGCCCGCTTGCCAGCATGAACGTGATACCTCTGATCGACATCTTATTGGTGCTGATCGTCATCTTCATGGTGATCACGCCGCTGGCGCCGAAGGGCTTGGAAGCGATGGTGCCCGAAACGCCGAAAAATGTGGACCAAGCAAGGAATTACGACAAGGTGATCGTCGTTCAAGTGCTTGGGAATGACCGCTTGAAGATCAACGAGGATGTCGCGACGTGGGACACTCTGGGCCAGCGCCTTGAAGATATTTTCAAGTTGCGCGCAGAGAAGGTCGCCTTCGTGCGGGGTGACGATGTCGTGCGATTTTCCGAAGTGGCGCGGGCGATCGACGTGATGCGCAGCTCAAGTATTGAACGCGTTGGGCTGCTGACGGCGCAGCTTGATACCAAACCGTAAGCCCGTCAAGGTTCTTCTTCCGTCGTCGCATTAACAGCTTGTGGTTCCGTCCCTGTAACTCTTCCGCACGCGCTTCGCTTGCCCGCTAAATCCCCATAGCGCATAATCACTTTTCGCTCTGGCAAGCAGGTTTCGGTTTCGGCACTCGAACTCACCGGCGAATCGAGGTACTGGGATGGTCAAGCTCAAAGTGAATGGAACGGATCGCTCTTACGACGGTGACCCGTCAATGCCGCTCCTGTGGTACTTGCGCGATGAACTGCGGCTGACGGGCACCAAGTTCGGCTGCGGGATGTCGCTCTGCGGCGCGTGCACGGTGCACAAGGACGGCAAGCCAGTGCGCGCGTGCATCACCGCGATGTCCACGCTTTCCGGCGCGGAAATCACCACCATCGAAGGCCTGGGCGCAAGCGGCCTGCACCCCGTGCAGAAAGCCTGGATAAAGATCAACGTGCCGCAGTGCGGCTATTGCCAGTCCGGGCAGATGATGACGGCCGCCGCCCTGCTGGCCACCAACACGAAGCCCAACGACGCGGACATCGACGCCGCCATGTCCGGAAATATTTGCCGCTGCGGAACCTACCAGCGCGTGCGAGCCGCGATCAAATCCGCGGCAGAGGAGCTGGCATGAGCGCGATCGGGAACAGTGCCATTGAAAATGTGAGCCGGCGCGGATTTCTGAAAGGCGTGGTTTCGGCG
>DATGJQ010000083.1:0-14850 GCA_035295105.1 Candidatus Acidiferrales bacterium
TTCTTCAAGAATTTCATGGACGCGCGGGTGAACGAAGTGATCCTGCCGATCTCGCAGCGCCTGCTGCGCGCGGACCAGGCGGCGATGGTCTCCGCCGACGGCTATCTCACTTATACGATGATGCATGAAATCTCTCACGGACTGGGCCCGGCCTACGCGCGAATGCCAGGCGGACGAAAAGACGTTCGCGAAGCGATTGGCCCCACCTATTCGGCCCTGGAAGAAGCGAAAGCCGATGTCGTGGGACTCTACGGATTGAAATGGCTCGCCGATCGCGGCGGCGTGCCGAAAGAAAAATTGAACGGTTACTACGCGTCGCATGTGGGGGGAATTTTCCGCACCGTGCGATTCGGCGTAGCCGAGGCCCACGGGCGCGGCGAAATCATGGAATTCAATTTCTACGTGGAACGCGGCGCGGTTGCGCGCGACGCCGCTTCAGGACGCTACGTGATCGATTTCAGCCGCATGCCGGAGACCATCGCGGCGCTCTCCCGGGAACTGCTCGAGCAGGAAGCTACCGGCGACCGCGCGCGAGTGGAAGCCTGGTTCGCAAAATACGATAAACTTCCCGTGGATCTTGCCAAGGCGCTCGAAGCCGCTTCGGATGTCCCCGTGGATATTGATCCGATTTCCTCGTTTCCTGAACCGATGCGCTGAAATTTTAAAATCCGAACGCGAGAGGATGGTGATCCGTATGGCCAGCCAAAAACCGCAGAATTTACAGAATCACACACGCCTGGTGGCGCCGTTTCACATGTTCGTGCTGCCGGTCTTCCTGCTGAACGCAGGATGGTCGATCTATCACGTGTTCAAGGCGGGAATTTCGTTTGAGTCCCTGCTGAACGTGCTGGTGGCTTTTGCGCTGCTCACCCTGGCTCTCTTCGCTCGGGTCTTCGCGTTGACCGTGCAGGATCGCGTGATCCGCCTCGAGATGCGGCAGCGGCTCGCGGAAATCCTCCCTCCCGACCTGCGCTCGCGTATTCCGGACTTCACCGTCGCGCAGCTGGTTTCCCTGCGCTTTGCCAGCGACGCGGAATTGCCGGCCCTATCCCGCAAGGTGCTGGATGAAAAGATGAACAATCGCAAGGCCATCAAGCAGCTGATCAAGGACTGGCAGGGGGATTATCTGAGGGCGTAGGTGGCACAGCCGCTCCCGGCTGTGCGGTTCTGTGGGCGCAGCGAAAAAACTCAAAACATTGTCATTCTGAGCGAAGCGAAGAATCTCTCTTCGATTTGCGTACACGCAAAAACCAAAGAGAGATTCTTCGCTTCGCTCAGAATGACAACACCCACCAGAACACTCTACTGGCTCACGTCCGAGTTTTCAGCGAAGCACCAGTGCACGAAATCTTTCCCGTAGCGGGCGGCAACCGCATCAGGAATGTCTTTCTCTTCTACTCTCTGAAATTCAAAATTAATTTCGCCGTTGGGCTGCACGGTTCCCAGGAGAGAGCCGTACACGTTCACCAGCGCCGTCGGTGGAGAATTCGGCGGCAGCGCGTAGCGGTGCGCACCAGCCGTGCCCACGATCCATCCCGGCAGCACGCCGCCATGCTGCTTCCAGTAGTCGGTATCGAATATTCCGTCCATGAAGTAATGCGAGTGGCTGGCCAACACGTACACGCGCTTGTGCCCCTCGTCCCGCGCGCGCAGGAGATCGGCGTAGACTTGCCGGCCGCTCTCGGTGCCGGTGGGAGATTCATTCATGCTATGGCCGGCGGAAATGCTTTCGGGCAGCGCCTTGTGCATGCCAGTGACGATTGTGGTAACCGCCGGATCGGCAAGATCCTTGGCCAGGGTGCGCTCGAACCAGCGCAACTGCGCCGCGTCAAACTGGTCGGCGGTGGCGCTGTCGAGGTAATAGAACGACACGCCGCGATCGATCCAGTGAAAATACGTCTTCATGCGGAAATCGGTTGGGTCGTCCTTGAGGCGCTGCGCGCGCAGCACCGGCGCATCCAGCCAATCCGCGAATTGCAGCAGGAAATCCTCCCGCGTCTTCAGCGGAGGAACGGTTTCATGATTTCCGATGCCCAGAAAAAACGGAATGGAGCCGAACGGCTTGATCTGACTTTCGATGTAATCGGGCCATTCGATCTGTTCGTACTGCGCGACGCTGAGCGGCTTGGCGATGTGTTCGGACTGGTGCGCGATGTCTTCATCGAAACCGGTGGTCAGGCGCAGGTCGCCGAGGTGCCAATAAAATGCGACTTGATTCTTCTTCGCGGTTTCGGCGATGGCAGGCATCACTACATCGCCGCAATTCCGGGAATCGCCGGAGGCCAGGAACCGCCACGGGGCGCCCGAAGTTTGCTGGGCTGCGGCGGGTCGCTCGGCGAGACCGGCGCCGGAAATGATTGCGAACAGAACGAATATGCTGCTGCGGATCCTCATGGCTCTCCAGTGCAGGCACAACGCAACAATGCTAACAGCAGGCTGCGGAAAATCTCAAGGCGTTGTCATTCTGAGCGGAGCGAAGAATCTCTCTTTGCCTTTTCTCTACACTTAGATCGAAGAGAGATTCTTCGCTTCGCTCAGAATGACAGGTTTTCTATGTTGGCGCAGTGACGTCGTCGAACCGGCGGCTACTGCGATTTCCTGACGCGGTAAACTTCCAGCGGGCCGGAGGAATAAATCCGCTCGCCAATGGCCGCGAGCTCCGCGGAAAATTTCGGCACATCGTAGGCCCATACGTAGTCGTAATCGTTCCGCACCTGCTGCCAGTCGGGCGGCTCGTCGTAGACGAGGTTCCAGAATCCGTCCGGCGTGTACGAGTCGTAGATGATGCGCATCGGCGTCTCGCCCGGCGCATCCTTCAAGTACGGCGAAAACCAGCCCCGGCGGATCACTCCGTAGGCCCAGAAATGGGTAAACGGCCGCTCGATGGGATCTTCGTCCCCTTCGACGATTGGCAGGACCAGCGCGCCGCGCGGCACGGCATCGAATGAGCGGGCGAGTCCTGCGAGCTCCGGCTGAACTTCCCGGAAATGTCCCGCCACACTCGCCGTGCGCGCCGCAAAGAGCAACAGTGGAATCGCCGCGAGCGCAATACTGCGCCGCCCCACGCGAGCCGTCGCCAGAAGAGTGACAAACAGGAACGGCAACACGCGGATATCGAGATCGGAAGATTCCTGGCCCCACATCCAGGGGATCACCCAGAAGAGCGCAAAAAACAGGACGGCGACGGCCGTCCATTTTTTGTCCCACCTAAATTCCGAATTACGCCACCACGCCGCGACGAACCAGGCTGCGAGCGCGGCGAGCGAGATCCAATCCAGCCACGGTGAGTATCCGTGCAGAAACATGCCCAGCGAGTCCAACTTGTCATCGAATCCGTGAAAAACGATTTTGTTCGCAGTGAGACCGACGCGGGAAGAATGCAGATAGAATGCCACGCCCGGCACGGCCAGCGCCGCGCTCCACAGCCAGTCACGAACGGGACGCCGCGATAGCGCGAGGTAAGCAATCACAATAACGCCGGCCAGAGCGAAACCCAGCAGGTGCGTGAAGTAGGACGCCGTGAATGCGATGAGCGCCGCGATCCAACGGCCGGAATTCGGTTCCCTCAGCCAGCGCAGCCAAAACGCCAGCGCCGCGAGGCCCACGGCAATGCTGAGATCGAAATTCAGGAATCCTTCCAGGAAAAACACGTTGTACGCGATCAGCAGCGACCACAAAAATGCAGCTTCCGATTCCGGCTGCGCCTGGCGCAGAAAAAACCACGCCGCGGCCGGAAGCGCCAGCACCCACAGGCTGAGAAACACGCGCCCAGCCGTCTCAATTGGAAAAATCCGCGCCAGGACCGCCATCGACGCATCCATGCCCAGATAGGGATACGCGCCCCAGTCCGGCCTGAAATATTGCTGAAAAGAATATTGCGGATCGTGAAGGTGCGTGAGGATGAACGCGCGTGCCAGGTGATTCGGATAGTCGAGCAAAGGGGGAAACGCGACGATCCAGATCGGCAAAACCAGCATCGCTGCGAGAATCACCGCGGCGGCCAGGCGCACAACGCGGTGCGAAAAAATCGTTTGCGCCGTGGTCGCCGGCGCTCGGTCCGAATCTCGCATCTATCTAGCGATCCACAGCAGCGGCACGAGGCCCAACAGCGTAAACCCAATCATGAGCAATAAGCTCTGCCGTCCGGTGCTGCGGTCGGCGACTCCGAACGCGATGAACGCCTTGGCCAGGTTGTTGCTCGCCGCCGCCACGATCACGCCGCCGACTGCCAGCCCCATCGCCGTCATGTTCCCCGCGGTCTGCGTTAGTCCCATGATGAACGGGTCCACCGGCGCGAGTCCGGAAAGGACGGCCATCGCGTAGATTCCTCCGCTGCCCAGGTGGATCAGCGCAAAGTTCGTGGCCACCAGTACCACGACGAAAACCAGTCCCAGCAAAAATGCGGGGCCCAGTTCCAGCGGGTTGCGGGTCGAGGACGCGGGCTTGGCCGCCGCTTCGTGCGCTTCAGAAAATCTGGACCACATCCATCCGCCGGCGATGCCCACTGCCCCGAGTGCCACAAACGGAACGACCAGGCGGTGCATGAGTTCGCGATTAAAAATGCCGATCAGAGCAAGAAAACGGAAGTACATCACACCGGAAGCAATCACGATGGCGCCCGAGTACGTGTGCGGAGCGCCAGCCGATTTCGCTTCTTTGGCCATCACCGCGGTGGTCACCGTCGACGAATACAATCCTCCCAGCACCGCGGAAAGCCTGATCCCGCCGTTGCCCTTGGACAGTTTTTCCAAGAGGTAACTGCCATAGGACACGCCGCTGATGGCCACGACAATCAGCCAGGACTTGAATGGATTTATCGCAAATGGGCCGTAATTTTTGTCCGGAACTACCGGCAGGATCACAAACGTCAGCAACATGAATTTCGTGAACGTCAGAATTTCCGTCGCCGGAATTCGGACGGTCAGGCTTTCCAGGAATTCCTTCAGTTCCAGCAGAAGCATGCTGACGACGGCAATCGTCGTGGCGATCCACAATTGATCACGGGACACCAGCGCGCCGATCACGTAGGTAACCAGTCCGGAAACCTCGGTGGTTACTCCAGCCTCGTTGTACGTTTGCAGCTTGTGCCAGTAGGACAGCCAGAGAAACGCGCCGATCACGCCGAAGCCGAACGTCAAGGGAAGAAGCTGCGTGCCCGATAAGAGCGCCAGCGCGTATCCGGTCAGCCCAATCAGCGGAAAGGTGCGCACGCCGCCGAAGGTGTAGCGCGGCCCTGCGGCGCGATGTTCTTCCCGCTCCAGACCGATGAGAAAGCACAAAAACAGCGTGAGCAGAATTTTCACGCCTTCGGGAGGCAGGATTTGTAGCAGCTTGTCGGTCACGTTTAGGTGGCGCAGGCTTCAGCCTGCGGGGGGGCAGTGGTTGCAAGACAAAATTCCGCAGGCTGAAGCCTGCGCCACTAAAACCGCGGCCGTTTCGCCACCGCGAGACTATCGGGAATCCCGGCCAAACTCAATGCCGGACTGATTCAGGCCGGCTTATCCGTGAGCGGCAGCCAAACCTGGAAGAGCGTGTCGCCCGGCTTCGACGTCACTTCAACCGTGCCGTGATGCTTTTTCACGATGCGCTGGACGGTGTCCAGGCCTAGGCCGGTTCCCTCGCCCACGCCTTTGGTGGTGAAGAAGGGTTCAAAAATGTGCGGCTGAATTTCCGGCGGAATTCCCGGGCCGTTGTCGCCGATTTCCACGACGGCGCACGTAGCGTCGCGGTGAGTGCTCACGCGCAGCACGCCCTGGCCCTTCATGGCGTCGATGGCGTTGTCGATCAGGTTGGTCCAAACCTGATTCAATTCGCTGCCGAATGAGTTCACGAGCAGCGGCATGCGTTCGTAATCGCGCTGCACGGTCACACCGCGCTTCAGCTTGTGATTCAGGATGGTGAGCGTATTTTCCAGGCTCTTCACGATGTCCACGTTTTGCACCGGCGACTGGTCCATGTAGGTGTATTCCTTAATGGCCAGCACCAGGTCGGAGATCCGCGAGGCGCTGCTCTCAATTTCGTCGAGCAGGCCATAAACTTCGGCCACCGCCGCAATTCTCACCAGGGCCGCGCGGGCCGTGCCGGGATCGAGTTCCGCGAAGAGCGACTCCAGCATGGCGGGCTGAATGCTGCGCTGCGCCAGGCCGGCCGCCAGTTGCCACAAATCATTCTGCCCGTGGCTGCGCAGCAAGGAGTCGAGCTGGTCTTCAAGGTCCGAGATCGCCAGCGTATCCATCGGCATTTCTTTCTGCGCTCCGATGGTGGCTTCCAGCTTCTCGATTTCGGCTTTTTGAGTGGGAGTGAGGTCGCGGCGGCCGAGTTCGTGCGCGGCATCGCGGATTTTTTGCAGAATATCCCGCAACTGGCTGGAGGCGCGCTTGGCGGCGGAAGCGGGATTGTTGAGTTCGTGGGCGAGGCCCGCGGAAAGTTTTCCGAGCGCGGCCAGGCGGTCGCGCTGCTGCTCGCGCCGCGTGGTTTCGCGGACGCGGTCGGTCATCATGCCGACGAGGCGCTCAGTAAGCTCGGGCATTTTTTGCACGAGCTCGTGAAATTTGGATTCTGGAAAGCGGAGAATGTGGCAGTCGGTGAGCGCGCGGGCGCCGAAGGTGAACGTCTTCATCCGGGAAAACGGCAGCCGTCCGGTCACCTGGCCGGTGTTGACCGTGATGGTCATGGTCTCGCCGGCGAATTCGCCGCGCGCCTGAAGCTGGCCATCTAGAAGCACGAACATCGCATCCGCAGGATCGCCCCCGTTCATGAGGGTCTCGCCCGCATGGAAGCGAAATTCCTGCGCCTGGCTCATGAACCATGCGATCTGGTCATCCGGCAAGCCTTTGAAGGCTGGAACGTTCAACAATTCTTCGGTGGCGGTCATTGGACTTTGCTCAAATATTGATGAATGAACTGCACCGCGACGGAACCTTCTCCCACTCCTGAGGCCACGCGCTTCACGGACCCATGCCGCACATCGCCCACGGCAAAAATTCCCGGCACATTCGTCTCCAGCAAGTAGGGATCGCGCTCCAGGTTCCAGCCCTTGGGACGCTCTCCGTTCACGATCAGGTCCGGGCCGGTGAGAAGAAAGCCGCGATCGTCGCGCTCCACCATGCCCGCGAGCCAGTCCGTTCGCGGCAGCGCGCCGATAAAAATAAACACGGCGTTGGCCGGAACGCGCTCAATCTTTCCGGTATCCGAACACAGCACAGAAATTTCCTCGAGATGCGTATCGCCGTGCACTTCCGAGACGCTGGCGTGCGCCCAGACCTGAATCTTGGGCGTCTCCTTGATCTGATCGATCAGGTATTGCGACATGGTGCTGGAAAGAGAACTGCCGCGCACCAGGATGACCACTTTTTCCGCGTGCTTGGCAAAATTCATCGCCGCCTGGCCGGCGGAATTCGCGCCGCCAATCACGTAAACTGTTTCTCCCGCGCAGGAAATCGCTTCGGTCGCTCCGCCGCCGTAGTAAACGCCGGCGCCCTGCAAGCGATCGATGCCCGGAGCCTCGAGGCGCCGCCACTGCACGCCCGTGGCAATCATCAGCGCGTGGCAGGAAAATTCACTGCCGTCGGCCAGCTTGATGATGCGATACGGGCCCTCCATACGAACTTCCGCCGCTTCCGCAGCGAGAATTTCCACGCCGAATCGCTGCGCCTGCACCACGGCGCGCCGCGCCAGGTCGCCGCCGCTCAATCCCGCCGGAAAGCCCAGATAATTTTCGATGCGCGAACTCATGCCGGCCTGCCCGCCGGGCGCTTCCCTTTCCACCATCACGGTGTGCAAGCCTTCCGACGCGCCGTAAACCGCCGCGGCAAGGCCCGCCGGGCCGCCGCCGATAATCGCCAGGTCGTAGAAACTCGTTTGCGCTCGCGTGCGCAGGCCAACTTTCTGCGCCACTTGCGCCGGAGTGCATTCAAGCAACTTGGTGCCGTCGGGAAAAAGCGCCACCGGCTGGCTGGTGGCTTCCGGGCCCAGGGTATCCAGCAGAATCTTGGTCTCCGGATCGCTCGCGGAAATTTCCGCGTCGATCCACTGGTAGGGAACGTGATTGCGGGCCAGGAAATCGCGCAGCTCGTAGGAGCGCGGCGACCATCGCGTGCCCAGCACGCGAATTCCGGAGTACGAGGGATGATAAGAGGCCTGCCAGTCGCCGAGTAAATCGTCGAGCTGCGGGTAAAGATGCTCGGTCGGCGGGTCCCACGGCTTCATGAAAAAATAATGGATGCCGGCCTGATTGATGGCGCCGATCGCGGCGTTGGTGTCCGCGTAAGCGGTAAGCAGGGCGCGCTTGGCGTCCGGAAAAATACCCATGGCCTCCTGCAAAAAATGAACGCCGTCCATGCGCGGCATGCGCTGGTCGGCCAGCAGCAGGGCCACGCTATCGCTGCGCAGTTTTAATTGCTTCAGAAGGTCGAGAGCGCCTTCCGGAGATCCGCTGCCGAGGACGCGGTAATCCGCGCCGTACTGCGACCGCAGGTCACGCTCGATTGCGCGTAAAACGTCCGCGTCATCATCCACGCTGAGTAAAATTGGTTTCGCCATAGTCGGTCCCAGATCAATGCACGTGCTTGAATTTTCCTCATGCGGGCCGGAGAAGCCAAAGATGCCAAAACAGATTGATTGGATGCTGGCGGAATCCTTTGGTCGCAGCATTATACCAGCGGCCCAGGCTCCGGCCTGTGGCACGGGCACTCTTGCCTGTGCGGGGTTTGCGGCCGAAAGTGAATGGGTGGTGTACTGGCGGATGACAAAACCGCACAGGCAAGAGTGCCTGTGCTACTTTAGGCGCGGAATTGCGGGAGGATTCGCCATGCACACGCGCTGGAGCCGTTTTCTACTCACGATCACAGCATTCTGTTTGCCGCTCGCTGGGATTGCGCCAGCTCAAACGAATCACGAGAGCCAGCCGCCTGACAAAACTTCGCAATCGGGGAAGGTAGTTCTGTATGCAGCCGTCGGTCCTGAACTCACGCGTTATGAAGTCGACGTGAACGGCGCGGCGCTCACCAAGCGTGAAACGATCGCGCTTCCCGCCAACGTGCAGGAAGTCGCCGTGCATCCCACCCGGCGATTCCTTTACATCGCATGGAGCAATGGCGGGCCAAGCAACATCTCGCCCAGCCAGCCAATCCCCAGCGGCAGCCTGCACGGCTTGAGCGCCTTTCGAGTCGACCCAGCCTCCGGCGCACTGCTTCCCCACGGCCAGCCTGCGTCGCTTCCTTCGCGCCCGATTCATGTCACCACGGACATTCCCGGCACACACGTCCTGGCCGCCTACAACGATCCCAGCGGCATTACGGTGCACCAGATCAACGCGGATGGGACACTGGCCTTGTTGCAGGTCCATCAACCACAAAAGCTCGACGTCGGAGTTTACGGCCACCAGGTGCGCGTCGACCCTTCGAATGAAATGGTGATTCTCGTGACGCGCGGCAACGGACCGACCGCCACTAAAGCGGAAGATCCCGGCGCGCTGAAGTTATTCAGCTACAAAGATGGAGTACTGACTAACTGGCTTTCCATTGCTCCCGGGGGCGGATTCAACTTTCAAGTCCGGCATCTGGATTTTCATCCTTCGCGGCGCTGGGTTTACGTCTCGTTAGAACGGCAGGACAAGCTGGAAGTCTACGGGAAGCAGAAGGACGGAACGCTCGGCAGGACTCCACTCTTCACCAAGGACACCCTGAACGATCCCGGAAACGTGCGGCCCGGACAGGCGCTGGGCACCATCCACATGCATCCGAGCGGAAAGTTCGTCTATCTCGCGAATCGGGCCAGCGGCACGGTTGATTTTCAGGGCAAGCCGGTCTTCGGCGGAGGGGAAAACAGCATCGCAGTGTTTGCCATCAACCAGCAGACCGGCGAGCCAACGCGGATTCAGAACATGGACACCCACGGAATTCACGTGCGCACTTTTGCCCTCGACCCCAGCGGCAAAATTCTGGTGGCCGGCAACATGATGGAGCTACCCGTACGCGACAAGGACGGTGTGCGCACCGTGCCCGCCAGCCTGGCCGTATTTCGCATCGGAAATGACGGCAAACTGGAATTCGTGCGCAAGTACGACCTGAGCGTCGGTGGCCGGAATCTCTTCTGGATGGGTATGTTGGGGTTACCGTAGGGGCCAGGCCGACCGGCAGTTCACCAGCAGGTCGGATTCCCGTTCGTTCTTTAGCGCTTTTTTTGCATTGGCACGATACCAAACCACACAGCCACGGCGGCAGTGCTATTGGAGCGTGGAATTCCCCATGAGGTACCGATCTACGGAGGCGGCGGCTTTTCTTCCTTCTGAAATGGCCCAGACCACCAGCGATTGACCGCGGCGCATATCGCCGGCGGCAAACACGCCGGGAACCGAACTCATGTAATCCGCTCCGGCGGCTACGTTGCCGCGCGGGTCGAGATTCACACCGAGTTGTTCGATCATCCCTTGCTTGACCGGCCCCAGGAATCCGAGAGCCAGCAGAACCAAATCGGTTTCCATTACAAACTCCGTGCCGGGCAGCGCCTCAAATTTCGGAGGTGGGCCGACGCGCAAGGCGTGCAGTTCCTTCACGTTGCCGTTTTCATCGCCCGTGAATTTGGCGGTGTTCAGCGCCCAGTCGCGCTTGCCGCCTTCCTCGTGAGCGCTCTCGGTGCGCAGTTGCAGCGGCCACAGCGGCCATGGGGTGCTCGGATGGCGCTCCGCGGGAGGCATGGGCATGATTTCAAACTGGTGAATCGATTTTGCCTGATGGCGGTGGCAGGTGCCCAGGCAATCCGCTCCGGTATCGCCGCCGCCGATGATGACCACGCGCTTGCCGGTAGCGAGAATCTGATCGGGAATACTGTCACCGGCCACGACCTTATTCTGCTGCGGCAGAAATTGCATCGCGAAATAAATGCCTTTCAAATTCCGGCCGGGAACATTCAAGTCGCGCGGCTGCTCGGCGCCGCCGGTCAGCAGCAGTGCGTCAAATTCCTTGCGCAAATCCTTCGCCGGAATGCTTCCGCCGACGTGCGCATTGGTCTCAAAGCGTACGCCTTCGGCCATCATCTGCTCGAGGCGCCGGTCGAGGACGCGCTTCTCCAATTTGAAATCCGGAATGCCGTAGCGCAGCAGGCCGCCAATGCGGTCGGCTTTTTCGTAGACGGTGACTTCGTGCCCAGCGCGATTCAGTTGCTGCGCGGCGGCCAGGCCCGACGGCCCGGAACCGACCACGGCAACCCGCTTCCCGGTGCGCGTCTCCGGCGGCTCCGGCTGGATCCAGCCTTCCTCCCAGGCGCGGTCGACAATCGATTTTTCAATCAGCTTGATGGTGACCGGCGGCTCGTTGATTCCCAGCACGCACGCCGCTTCGCATGGCGCGGGACAGATGCGCCCGGTAAATTCCGGAAAATTATTGGTGGAGTGCAGCACGCGCATGGCGTCCTGCCAGCGGTCACGATACACCAGGTCATTCCAGTCGGGAATGATGTTGTTGACCGGGCAGCCGGTGTGGCAAAACGGAATGCCGCAATCCATGCAGCGCGCGCCCTGCACGCGCACTTTTTCCTCGGGGAACGGCTGGTACACCTCGAAGTAGTCGTGAACGCGCTCCGCGACCGGACGCCGCGCCGGTGTTTCGCGCGTGTATTCCTTGAACCCGGTGACCTTACCCACGAATCACCTGGCCTTGCGTGTGCGTTCCGGCATGAACGGGTCCGGCCTGCGCCGCCAGCACGCTCGCCGGGATGCGCGGAATTCCCAGCACGCGCTTGTATTCGTGGGGAAACACTTTGATGAATTTCGGCAGTGTCACATCCCAGTGCTTCAAAATCCATTTGGCCTGCGGGCTTTCGGTCAACTCCGCGTGGCGCGCAATCAGGGAGTGCACCAGCTCGATGTCCTTGGCCTCCGCCAGCGGCTCCAGGTCCACATCCGCGCGGTTGCAGCACTCGGCGGCGAATTCTCCGCTCTGGTCCAGCACGTAAGCCACGCCGCCGGTCATGCCGGCCGCGAAATTGCGTCCGGTCCTGCCCAGCACCACCACCAGGCCGCGGGTCATGTATTCGCAACCGTGGTCGCCGACGCCTTCGACCACCGCGGTGGCTCCGGAATTGCGCACGGCAAACCGCTCGCCGGCCATTCCGTTGAAGAATGCCTCGCCGCTCGTCGCGCCGTACAGGCAGACGTTGCCGATCAGGATATTTTCCTCAGCCTTGAAATGCGAATTGCGCGGCGGATAGATGACGATCCTGCCGCCAGAAAGCCCCTTGCCCACGTAGTCGTTGGCCTCGCCCTCGAGTGTCAGCGTCACGCCGGTGGCGAGGAACGCGCCGAAGCTTTGCCCGGCGCAGCCGTGAAACTGAATGCGAATCGTGTCGTCCGGCAATCCCACCGAGCCGTGGCGGCGCGCGATCTGCCCGCTGAGCATCGCGCCCACGGTGCGGTGCACGTTGCGAATGGGCAGGTTGAGCGACAACGGAGTGAGATGCTCGATGGCGTCGCTGGCTTGCTCGATCAGCTTTCCGTCGAGCGCGTCGTACAGGCCATGGTCCTGCGCCTGCGTGCAGCGCCGCCCCACGTGGCTGGGCATCGGCGGATTGTAGAGCACCGACGAAAGATTGATGTTCTTGGCCTTCCAGTGCGTCACATCGGTGCGCTGGGTGAGGCAATCCACGCGGCCGATCATTTCATCGACTTTGCGGAAACCGAGTTGCGCCATGATCAGGCGCAAATCTTCGGCCACGTAGAACAGGAAATTGATGACGTGCTCAGGCTGGCCCGCGAATTTCTTGCGCAGCTCCGGATCCTGCGTGGCCACGCCCACCGGGCAGGTGTTGAGGTGGCACTTGCGCATCATGATGCAGCCCATCGCTACAAGCGGTGTGGTGGCAAATCCAAATTCCTCGGCGCCCAGCAAAGCGGCAATCGCCACGTCGCGCCCGGTCTGCAGCTTGCCGTCCACCTGCACGCGCACACGGCTGCGCAGATCGTTCATCACCAGGACTTGTTGAGTTTCGGATAGCCCAAGTTCCCAGGGAATGCCAGCATGGCGAATGGAGCTGATCGGCGAAGCGCCGGTGCCGCCGTCATAGCCGCTGATGAGAATCACGTCGGCATGAGCCTTGGCCACGCCTGCCGCGACCGTACCGACACCCACTTCCGCCACCAGCTTCACGGAAATTCGCGCCTGCGGATTTACATTTTTCAAATCGAAGATCAGCTGCGCCAGATCCTCGATGGAATAAATATCGTGGTGCGGCGGCGGAGAAATCAGGCCCACGCCGGGAATCGAGTGGCGCACGCGGGCGATCACGTCGTCCACTTTGTGGCCGGGCAACTGGCCGCCTTCGCCGGGCTTGGCGCCCTGGGCGATCTTGATCTGCAGATCGTCGGCGTTGATCAGGTAATTAGTGGTGACGCCGAAGCGCGCCGAGGCCACCTGCTTGATGGCGCTGCGGCGCAGATCGCCGTTCGCGTCGGGCGTGAAACGCGCCTCATCTTCGCCGCCTTCGCCAGTGTTCGATTTGCCGCCAATGCGATTCATGGCGATGGCCAGCGTTTCGTGCGCTTCCTTGCTGATGGAGCCGAAGGACATGGCGCCGGTGGCGAAGCGCTTGACGATGTCCGCGGCGGGCTCGACTTCGTCGAGCGGCACGGCCGGGCCGTTAGGCTTGAAATCGAACATGCCGCGCAGCATCTGAAGGTCGCGGTTCTGTTGGTTCACGATGTCCGCGAATTCGCGGAAGCTCTCAAATTTTTCCTGGCGCACGGCGTGCTGCAGCTTGCTGACGGTGGTGGGATTCAGCAGGTGGCGCTCGCCGCGCACGCGGTACTGGTATTCTCCGCCGACGCGCAGCTCGGTCTCCGACAGGTGCGGCGGCTGCATCGCGAATTCGTGCTTCATCAGCGCTTCGCGCGCCAGCACTTCGATGCCGACTCCTTCGATGCGCGAAGATGTGCCGGTAAAATATTTTTCGACCAGCGACTGGTTGAGGCCCACGGTCTCAAAAATCTGCGCGCCCTGGTAGCTCTGCAGCGTAGAAATCCCCATCTTCGAGAAAGTCTTCAGAAGCCCCTTGTCGATGGACTTCATGTAGCTTTTGAAAACTTTGTCCCAGGTGTATTCCGCCGGAAAAGCTCCCGCGCGATGCAGATCCTCGAGCGTCTCGATGGCCAGGTAAGGATTCACGGCGCTCGCGCCGTAGCCCAGCAGCAGGCAGAAGTGCATCACTTCGCGCGGCTCGCCGGACTCCACGATCAGGGCCACCTGGTTGCGCATGCCTTCGCGAATCAGGTGATTGTGAACCGCCGAAAGCGCCAGCAGCGACGGGATCGGAGCGTATTCGTGATCCACGCCGCGATCGGTAAGAATGAGCAGCGTGTAGCCGGACTTGATGGCCAGCGAAGCGCGGCGGCACAGCGTCTCGATGGCCTCTTCGAGCGGCTTGTTGCCGCTATTCACCCGGAACAGCATCGGCAAACTGGTGGCCAGGAAATTGCCCCAGCTCACGCGACGCAGTTTTTCCAGGCGCCAGTTGGAAATCACCGGATGGCGCAGCTTCAGGGTGTGGCAATTCTTCGGCGTCTCTTCGAGAATGTTGCCTTCGCTGCCGATATAGGAATTCAGCGACATCACCAGGCCCTCGCGGATCGAATCGATCGCCGGGTTGGTGACTTGCGCGAAAGTCTGCTTGAAATAGCTGAAGAGCATCTGCGGCTTGTCGGACAAACACGCCAGCGGCGTGTCCACGCCCATCGAACCGACGGGCTCTTCGCCGCCGACCGCCGACGGGAAGAGAATGGTTTTCAGATCTTCATCCGTGTAGCCGAAGGCGCGCTGCCGCATGCGAATGGTTTCGTGATTGGTCGGCAAAACGTGCGTC
>DATGJQ010000084.1:0-34043 GCA_035295105.1 Candidatus Acidiferrales bacterium
ATCTCGCTGGCCCTGGGTTACTGGGTGAGTCCGTACTGGTTCCTGCTGACGGCTTTTGTCGGCCTGAATCTGTTCCAGTCGGCGTTTACGAACTGGTGCCCGATGATGACGTTTCTTCGCAAGGGCGGCGTGAAATCTTAACGCGAAGTCTTAAGAGGATCGGTGGGCGTTCGCCTGCAGGCGGGCGCCACCACCGTTTCTCCTTGTGTCACCCTTCGAGAATGGGCGGCAACACTTCCCGTGTTTCGTCCTTCTCGGACGCCGCTCTAGGTGCGGCTTCAGAGTCGATTGGGGATTCGGACTTATTCAGAAGGTCCAGCAGCCGGGTCACAAATTCATTCAGGCTCGGCACGCCCATCAGCAATTCGATCGGCAGCTTCACGCCAAAAGATTCTTCCAGCGAGTGCTGCAACTCGAGCGCCATCAGAGAGTCGAGCCCGAGATTGCTCAACGATTCCTCGGGATCGAGCTCAAGCGCGTCAAGAACCATCACCTGCGCCAGGCTTTTCTGAACGTGCGCAAGAAGTGCGGCGTGGCGGCCGGCCGGCGGAACGGCCAAAAGTTCCTGCAAGGAGAGGCGTGGCGCCGATTCGCGAGCGGCCTTGGCGGAGTCGGGGCGCGCTTTTTCGCGGAGGATGTCCGAGATCAGCGACGGAGGCTGCTGGCCGCTGAATGAGCGCGCCAATTGCGCCCAATCCACGGACATTGCGACGGCCTGAGCCGGCGCGTTCTTTTCGAAAAGACGATTGAGCGCGGCGAGCGCCTGGCCCGGCGCGAGCGCATGCATCACGCGGGAAGCCGGAGCGCGGGCGCCGGACGCGCGGGCCGCCATGCCGACCTCCGCCCACGGTCCCCAGTTCACCGAGAGACATGGCAGGCCTTGCGTGCGGCGATGGTGCGCCAGGCCGTCCAGGAATGCGTTGGCGGCGGCGTAGTTGGCCTGACCCGGCGAACCCAGAACCGACGCCACGGATGAAAAAACCACGAAGAAATCGAGTGGTAATTCCGCGGTCAGCGTGTGCAGATTCCATGCTCCGAAAACCTTGGGAGCGAGAACGCGGCGGAAACTTTCCGCGTCAAGATTCATGAGCAGGTGATCGTCCAGCACGCCTGCAGCATGAATCACGCCCCGCAAAGGGGGCAAGTTGGCGCGAATTTCAGAGAGCGCTCGGGCTAGGTCGTCCCGATTGGCAATGTCAGCCTGGATCGTGGTGATGGTGACACCTTTGGCCGAGAGCTCGGCGGCCAGCTCCGTTCCCGCCGCCGATGGGCCGCTGCGGCCGAGCAGAACGAGATGGCGCGCGCCTTTCTCGACCAGCCACCGCGCGACGGCCAGGCCCAGGCCACCGTGCCCTCCGGTAATCAGATAGGTCGCGTCAGCCCGCAGAGTGATGGACCGCACCGAGCGATCCCTCGATTCGACGCTGGTGAACGAGAGCACCACCTTTCCGATATTCTTGCGCCGCGCCATGTAACGAAACGCGTTGGCGGCATCCTCGACCGGGAAAATATTGTGCGGCAGGGGCTTCAAACTGTTCTTCTGGAACAGCTCCATCAGTTCGAGAAGCATGGAGCGAACGAGGGCGGGCCGTTCGCGGCAAACGCGTTCGAGATCCAGCGCGAAATAGGAAAGATTGTTGCGAAACGGAAACAGCCCCATCGGCTTGTTCTGATAAATATCCGTTTTTCCAATTTCAACGAATCGCCCGTAGGCGGCGAGAATCGACAGGCTGCGCGTGATGTATTCGCCGGGGAGAGAGTTGAGAACGACGTCAACGCCGCGGCCGCCGGTCGTCTTCATGATTTCGTCGGCGAAGTTCAGCGAGCGCGAGTCCATGATGTGCGGCACGCGCATGGATTTCAGATAGGAGCGCTTCTCTGGAGAGCCCGCGGTAGCGAAAATCTCGGCGCCGGCCAGCTGGGCGAGCTGCACGGCGGCGAGACCGACTCCGCCGGCGGCGGCGTGAATCAGCACGCGCTCGCCGCGCGAAAGCCTCGCCAAGTGGTGCAGCGAATAGTAGGCCGTCAAAAACGCAATCGGAATGGTGGCCGCTTGTCCGGAGCTGAACGCCGAAGGTTTTCTAACGACGGCGCGAGAATCGGCCAGAGCGAACGCGGCAAAGCTAGCGTTGGTCACGGCGATCACTTCGTCGCCCAGCTTCAGGTCGGTGACGCCCGAGCCAACCGCGGAAATGGTTCCAGCGCACTCTGCGCCGAAGGGAATCGGCCCACCGGGATACACGCCGGCGGCATTCATGACGTCGCGGAAGTTCAGGCCCGCGGAACTGACGCGTATTTCAACTTCGCCGGCCTGCGGCTCCGGCCGGGATGCGTCGCGCAGCAATAAATTATCGAGATTTCCAGGGCGGGAAATATCCAGGCGGAAGGAGTCGCCCTCGGGCACATCGAGAAGCGTGGCGCTGGAAAGTTTCGCCGCGCGCGGCGCGAGACGGGCGACGTATCGCGTTCCTTTTCGAAAGGCCACTTCCCGTTCCGCGCCGGGGAGCGTCAATTCCTCGGCAAGCGCGGTTACGTCGTCGGCGCCGGCTTCCGGATCGAGGTCAATCCGCGTGCATCCAAGATCGGCATGCTCGAGGTCGATTGACTTGGCCAGACCCCAAAGTGGAGTCTGGGCCAGCGCGAGAGGCGCAGGAGTCGCACCTGCGGCCTGAGCTCCGCGCGTCACGATCCACAGGCGCCGCTTGGCTCCTTTCGCTTCGCGAACCAAAGTCTGCACGGTTTGCAGCGTTTCAATCCACTGGGCCTGCGCTTCCAGGATTGCCTCTGGCCGGACGGTGAGATCGCAAAGGTCGAGACCCGAAAGGTCAACGATATTGCCGCAATCCTCAGGAAGTTTTTTGCCGCCTGATTCTTCCCGGCTCGCGACGGTGCAATTTTGACCCTGTGACTGGAGATGGGCTGCCAGCGAGACGGCTAGGCCGCCGCGATCGGCGAGCAGAAACCAGGAAGCAGCTTGAGGGGCCCCGAGGTTTCGCGGGGCCGCAGATTTCTTGGCGACCCAGGTGATGTCATAGAGCAAGTCCGCGGGATTCTCACGCGCTTCCCGGTCGGCTTCTCCTGCGACAAGTTTCATTCGAAACTTCTGGAGCTCGCAGACCACGCAACCGTCCTGATCGAGCAGACGAATGTCCGCCTCGAGAAATTCTTTTCCGAGGTCATGGCCGGGCCGCACCACACAATGGCTGAAGAGTCGCGAATCGGGCTGCGCCAAAAATCGCAGGCCGGCTACTCCGCTCGGCAGATAAATTCGTTTCCGTGCGGAATTCGCTGCGTCGTCCGGCAGCGCCGCCGCGAGCACCTGCAGACAGGAATCCAGCAACGCGGGATGAATGCCGTTACTTTCTGATTTTCCCGCCGACTGAGAAACCGTGCCCGCCGGCAGCCGCACTTCGCCCAGCGCTTCGCGCTCGCCGCACCACACTTGCTGGACTCCCTGGAAGGCCGGGCCGTAGTCGAGGCCGGCGTTTTTCAGTGAGGCATAAAGTTGGGCCGAGGTTTTGCGTTGCGGGCAGCGCGCCCGGATTTCATCGAGGCTGTACTGATCTTCATCGCACCGTCCGAAATCGACAGCTTCCATGCGCATGTCGCCGGAGGCGTGGAGCGTCCACGCGGCATTTTCATGGTTGCCGTTGAGGCTGGCGCTGGAGCTGTAAATCTGAAACGAGACGCTGCCGCTGGACGCCGGCGAAGCGACCAGCTGAAGGATGCGCGTTCCCGCGGCGGGAAGAATCAGCGCTTCCTGAAACACCACGTTCGACAACACCGGGGCGCCGGCCCCGAGGAGTTCCGCGGAAGCCGCGCGCGCAATTTCCAGGTACGCGGCCGCGGGGAAGACGACCGAGCCTTGCACCTTATGGTCTTTCAGATAGCGAAGAGTATCCGTTCCAATTTTGCTCTGAAATTGCGCCATGGGCAGAGCGGAATTCACACGCTCTCCGAGCAACGGATGCGGCGTCTTGACGGCCTTCTTTGCGCCGGGCTCGGAGTACGCGTCTTCCCAGCAGCGTTCGCGCTCAAAGGGATACGTGGGCAAAGAGACTTTCATCGGCTGGTAGGGCTGATCGAAGGCGCTCCAATCGACGCTCGCGCCGCGGACGTACAAGGAGGCCAGGCTGGCGAGCATGGTTTGCCAACCGCCGCGATCGCTTTCTAGAGAAGAAAGCACGGTGGCCTTGCGTCCGGGCTCGCGGAGACTGGCGATTTCCGAGAACTGGCCTGGAGGTCCCACTTCCAGAAAATGATCGTGACCCAGGGCGGATAGAGTTTCGATTCCCTCCTCCAGCCGCACGTCCTGCAGAACGTGAAGGCGCCAGTACTGCGCCCCGGGAATCTCGCCCTCCGCCAAAAGTTTTCCGCGAATGCCGGAAACGTGCGGCACAGCGGGTAGCTGGAACTTCACGGTTTGCGCGGCGCGCTCGAATTCATCGAGCATGCGATTGAGTTCGCCCTCGTGAACAGCGAGCTGCAGCAGGCGGGCGCGCCGGACGAGCAGCGTGAGCGCATCTTCACAACTCAGCACCCCGGCGATCGCCGCCGCGGCGTATTCGCCGACACCCGCGCCCAGCACCGCATCCGGTGCGATGCCCCAGGAGCGCCACAGTTCCGCCAGGGCAAACTCCAGGGCGAACAACGCCGCGTCGCGGCGTTCCGTTTTGCTTTGTTCGGCGGAAAGCGCCACGAGCAACTGCTCATCCGAGTGCAAATTCAAAAAGCGCGCGCAACGGTCCATGGCCGAGCGAAAGACCGGCTGCGTGCCGTAAAGCTCGTAGGCGGCGCGCGCGTTGGATTCCTCTCCGCCAAAAAGAAACGCCACGCGCGGACCGTCTTTTCGCGCCGAATGTCCGGCGAAGAGTTCCGCGGGAGCCTTGGTCACGGTATGTCCGGACACAAAGCTGGCCAGGGCTTTGCGCAGCTGCCCCTTGCTCTCGCCCACCACGGCAACGCGGCGCGCGAAATGCGAGCGGCCGGCGTTGGCGGTGAAGCAAATGTTCATCAGATCGTCTTCGGAATGTTCGGCGAGATGCCGCTCATAGCGGCCGGCCAGAGTTTTCAACGCGGTCTCAGTGCGCGCGGAGAGAGTCAAAATATGGCAAGGGCGGCTCGGCAATCCTTCCGGCTGCAGGCGCGCCGGGGCTTCCTCAACGATGATGTGCGCGTTGGTGCCGCCAAATCCGAAACTGCTGATGCCGGCGAGGCGCTTCGTCGTGTGCGGCCACGGCTGCACTTTGGTGGGGATGACGATGCGCGTGCCATCCAGCGAAATGCGCGGGTTGAGTTTGTTGAAATGCAGCTGGCCGGGAATTTCATCGTGTTCGAGACAGCCGAGAACTTTCGCGAGGCTGGCCATTCCCGACGCATTTTCCAGGTGGCCGATGTTGGCCTTCACCGAACCCATGACGCATGGAAGATTGCCGCCGGCAGTCTTGCCCAGCACGGCTTTAACGGCTTCGACTTCGATCGGATCGCCGATCGATGTCCCGGTGCCGTGCGCTTCCAGATAGGTGAGGTCGCCGGGCGCCACTCCCGCCTGGGATAGCGCCTCGCGGATGACGGCTTGCTGCGCGGAGGCATTCGGCGCGGCGATGCCCGCCGTGCGGCCATCCTGGTTGACGGCCGTGCCGCGAATCACCGCAAGAATCTGGTCGCGATCGCGCAGCGCGTCCGAGAGGCGTTTCAGAATCACAGTGCCGCAGCCCTCGGCGCGAACGTAGCCGTCGGCCTTGGCATCGAACGTCTTGCAGCGGCCGTCGGCGGCCATCATGCGGGCGTGCGAGAAAGCAATCGTGACTTCCGGAGAAAGGATCAGGTTGACGGCGCCGGCAATGGCCAGATCGGACTGCGCGCTGCGCAAGCTATCACACGCCATGTGAATCGCGACGAGCGATGACGAACACGCGGTATCGATTGCTACGCTCGGTCCGCGAAGATCGAGCAGGTAGGAAATGCGATTCGCAGCGATACTGTGCGCGTTACCAGTCCCGAGGTAGGCGTTGATCACTTTCAGGTGATCCTGATAATTCATGATCACGTTGGAGTAATCGAATCCGCCAATCCCAACGAAGACACCGGTCCGCGTTCCTGCCAGCTTGTCGGGAGGCTGCCCGGCGTTCTCGAGCGCTTCCCAGGTAACTTCGAGCAGGAGGCGCTGCTGCGGGTCCATGGCCGCGGCTTCACGCGGCGAGATGCCGAAAAAGTGGGGATCGAAGCGATCGAGGCCGGGGAGAAACCCGCCCCAGCGCGTGCTCATCCGAGCCAGTGTTCCGGGAAGCGGGTCGTACAGCGCATCCACGTCCCAACGCTCACGCGGAATTTCCGTGATGGCATCCACGCCGTCGCGCAGCAGCGTCCAGAATTCCTCGAGGCCCGCCGCGCCGGGAAATCTGCAGCCCATTCCGACGATGGCGACGGGTTCGGCGCCGCCCGGTTGGGATCGCCGGGACAGCGCGCGATGTTCGCGGTCGGCCGTTTCTTGAGCGCGCCCGTTTCCGTTAGCGTTGCCCGCCAGGCGGTGCGAATAGGATTGTGTGCTCAGGTAGTCCCACACCAACCCGCTGCGCGGATGGCTGGCGCCGTTCTGCTTACGATCGGCGCGGCCTTCGTGATCGCGCCACTCATGGGCGACGTCGAGCGTTCCGGCAAGAAAGGCTTCCCGGCAGGCATAGCGCTGGATTTTTCCGCTGGAGGTTCTGGGAATGCTGCGCGGCTCGATCAGAACGATGGCATCGGGATGAACTTCGTGCGATTCGTTCAGCGCGCGACGGATTGCGGCGACTACATCCTCGGAGGGGAGTGAAGCGGGATCGTTCACTTCCTGAACAATGACCAGCCTCTCGACTCCGTCCTCATCGATCGAAAATGCCGCGCCGGACGCGGGCCGCAGCGCGCGATGGCTGCGCTCGACGGTATGTTCAAGATCCTGGGGATAGTGATTGGAGCCGCGAATGATGATCAGATCCTTCACGCGGCCGGTAACAAAAAGTTGCCCGCGATCCAGAAATCCAAGGTCGCCGGTGCGAAGGAACGGTCCCTCGCCACTCGCCAGGCGCGCGCCGAAGGTTTGCCTGGTTTCTTCCTGCTTGCGCCAGTAGCCGCGCGCCACGCTGGGACCCGCAATCCAGATTTCTCCGACGCGGTCCGCTGCGCTCGGAGCAAGAGTTTCCCGATCGACGATTTTTACGGTGAGGCCGGGCGCGATTCCTCCGCAGCCGACCAGGACGCGGCCGCCCGCGGAATCTTTCTTCTCAATTTTGACGCGGTTCTTCTGCAAATCGGCGGCCGCCACGGTGGGGGTGAAAAGCGCGCCGTCTTGCGAATGTCCGGACACGATGAGGGTTGCTTCGGCCAGGCCGTACGCCGGACGAAACGAGTCGGCGCGAAATCCGCACGGGGCAAATGCCTCAGCGAACTGCGCCAGGGTGTCCGGGCGCACCGGCTCGGCGCCGCACAGCGCCACCTTCACGCTGGCCAGATTGAGGGCGGCGCGCTGCTCGGCGGTGATTTTTTGCGCGCAGAGTTCGTAGGCAAAATTCGGCGCGACCATGGTGGTTGCGCGGTAGCGGGTCACCGCCGCGAGCCAGCGCAAAGGGCGCTGCAGAAAGGACGAGGGCGGCATCACGATCATCTCGCCGCCGGCGTAAAGCGGCTGCAGCAATCCGCCGATCAGCCCCATGTCATGGTAGTGCGGCAGCCAAGTGACGCCGACGCTGTCCGGCGAGAACTGGAATACTTCGCGCAGGCAGGCCAAATTGTGCAGCAGATTTCCGTGCGTCACCATCACGCCGCGGGGCGCGGCCGTTGAGCCCGAGGTGTACTGGAGAAACGCCAGCGTCTCGAGGCCGGCCTGGGGTATGCGCCATTCTTCGCCGCCCGCGGCCGGCACACCGTCAGTGGCCAGCCACTGCAACTTTTTCAATTCCGGCGCGCGCTTGAATAAATCATCGGCTTGCCGCCGTATCTTTGCGGTCGTCAGAACCAGTTTGGCTTCGGAATCCGCAACGATGGAAAGCAGGCGGGGAATCTGGCGATGCAGGCGCGCAGGAAAAACCGGAACGGCGACAACTCCGGCATAGACACAACCCCAGAACGCGGCGATGAATTCCAGCCCGGCGGAATAGAAAAGCAGCGCGCGATCACCCGGCGCGGCGTGTGGAGCAAGCGCAGCGGCGATGGCGCGGGCGCGCGATTCCAAATCTTCATAGGTAATGCGGGATTCTTCGGTCTCTCCGTCCGCAAGGTACCGAAAAGCGGTGCGCGCGCCGTGCTCCGCCGTTCTAACCTGGAGCAACTCAATTAAATTTTGGAAGCGCGCCTCGCCTTCAGATGAAGAATTGGCCAATGTTCAGCTCTCCCGGAGCAGAAGATCCACTATTTACCGCCAGAACGCGAGGCTTCGTGCCGTATCTCTCACATTGCGGCGCTCGCACGTTACTTCTCTGTTTCCAGCGCCTCCGGGGTGAACATCTTGGCGTCCAACCCGGTGTTCAGATGAATTTCGTCAATGGTCAAAACCGATTTCGTGCCTTCGAGAACCGATCGCATTTCTGTCCTGCGGGCGCCCCAGATTTCCTTTTCTTTGCGCAGTCCGGTGGCGTGCATCTCGCGCACCTTGCGCCCTTCCTGGTCGTACATCTCAGCATGCAGGATGCAGGGTACATCCTGGGCCACCCAGTAATAAATATATTTATATTGTGAACGTTCCGGTGTCACCGGAGTGGCCATTATCTTGATTGTTTTATGATTATCAATAATATCTTCAGCAGGCAGTACCTGATACGTAAAATCATCAAGCGAGCGCTCGGCAATATCCTCGTACGTGAAGTCGCTACCCGCAAACCGCTCGGAGCGCTCCCGCGGGGCCACGCTGCGCACCCGTTCGGTGGCCGGGGTATAGATCCACTGCTGTTCGTTCAGGCCCGGCTCTTTGACAGAAAGCAGCGTGACGCCGCGAATTTCCGGCGGCTCGGTGAAGCGAACCAGAATCTTGCCGTTGCCGAACGATCCGATACGATTCAGCGTGAAGCGCTTCTTTACGGAGTGCCCTTCCTTGTCCGTGACTTCCAGCGTGGCCCGCAGCGTGGCGTCATGGCTGGTGTCCTGTTCGTAGACGCGGGCCATGATGGCTTTGGCGTCCGCCTGGCCGAATCCGGGCGCCGCGCCATACACGCACAGCGCCAGCAAGAGCGCCGCGGCGTGCCAACCGATTCGCCGAAGCAACTGCAACGCTCGAGAGTTCCTATTCATAGCCGATCGCCTCAATCACCTGCATGGACGCGGCGTGCCGCGCCGGCCACCAGCCGGCCGCGAGCGACACGGCGGTCACGACGGGCACGGACAGCAGAACAAACTTCCACGGGAAATAAAATGGCACCGAATATCCCGCCAGCACGATGGAAACGGTATGGGACATGAACACAGTATTCAGCACGCCGGCTACCGAACCCACGAACACGCCGACGATGGCCACCGCCACGGCCTCCAGCAAAACCAGTTTGCGAATCTGCGCGCGCAATCCGCCGATGGCGCGCACGATGCCGATTTCGCGCCGCCGCTCGGACACGGAAATCAGCAGGGTGTTTACAATTCCGAGAATGGCGATCAGCACCGCCACCACCAGTTGCATGTAGTTGAGCGTGAAGAACTGGTCCACCAGGCTGGAGATCCAGAGCTTGAACTCGGCATTGGTGTAGACGAACGCGTGAAAGGAGCCGGCGGTCAGCCGCTCGATCTGCTGCTTCATCGACACTTGGTCCACGCCCGGATTGAGATCGACGTCGATGAAATCGACGGCATCGTCGCCCCAATATTTTTTGTACAGCGCGCGGTCCATAAAAATAGTGCCCTTCTCCGAACGATAGTCATCGAGAAAACCTAGGATCGGCCGAACTAGCGGCCCGGTGGGCGATTCGAGAGTCACCGAATTCCCGATTCCAGCGCCGAAGCGCAACGCGAAATTTCGCGACACCAGCACGCCATCGCCCTGAACGAGTTTCTCGTGAACGGTCCGCGAGTCCGCGCCTTCGATGGCCTTTTGCGAACGCGCCAGGAACCCATCCATTTCGATGGCAATTACGGCCGCCGTGTCGCCCTTGTAGGGAATCGCGGTGAAGCGAACATTTTCCACATGGGCCACTCCGGGAAGCGCGGAGATCTGCCGGCCCAGGTCCTCGGTGAAATGGTAGCTGGTGGAGCGCAGCATGGCCGAAGTGGCCACGAAAATGTCGGCGTTAAGAACCTGATTCATCCAGCGGTCGATCATCTGCCGGTAACTCTGGATGTAGGACGTGGTGGAGAAGACGAACATCAGCCCGACCATCAGCGCGCCAACCGTCGCGGCACTCCGCCGGGGCGTTTGGATCATGGCGTCTGCCGCGAGCGCGCCTTCCGATCCTCCGATCCAACTCAGCAGCGGGCGCAACACGCGCGCCGCCCACAAAACCAGTTTCGGCAGGACAACGGTGAGGCCCAGCAGAACGATGGTTGCGAAGAGGAATTGGATCGGCAGGCCCAGGGTGCGCGGAGTCCACATTACCAGCGCCGCGCCCGCGAGAATCAACAAGAGTCCCCCGCCCACGCGCCTCCAGCCCAGCACGGTTTCCCGGTGGCGCGCTTCAATGTTGTGCAATGCCAGCGCCGGGTCCAGTGAGGCCGCGCCGTGCGCCGGGAACCACGCCCCGATCACCGACGCGGCGACTCCCAGAACGAACGCCAGAATGCACTGATCCAGATGAAATTGCGCGGGCGCGGCCGTGGCCACCACTCCGTACACCGCAGCGACCATGCCGCGCATCACGCGGTTGGCCGCCGACGCCAGAAAAAATCCCCCGGCAATCCCCACCAGCGAACCGATCACCCCCATGAGCAGCGCTTCGCACAAGAACATCACGCTTACGTTGCGCTGCTCGACGCCCACGGCGCGCAGGATGCCGATTTCCTTCCAGCGCTGGTTCACGGCGATGGTGAAGGAATTGAAAATAATGTACACGCCGACGAGCAGCGCGACGAAGCTGGTGATTAGGATGCCCACGCGCATCGCGGTCACCGCGTTCTCCAGCGCCTGTCCGCGAACTTCCGGCCTCTCCACTTCCACCCCGGGCGGCAGCTCTGCGCGCAACCGCTGTTGCACGGTTTCCACCGGCACGCTGGCAGAGTTCATCAGGTCAATGCGATCGAATTTGCGTCCCCGATGAAAAACTACTTGCGCGGAGTAAACGTCCATGACCGCGACATTGCCGCCAAAGACCGCTCCGACGCCAATGGGCTTGAAAGTTCCCTCCACCGTGAACTCTTTCTTCCCGTCGGAAGCGAAGAGCGTCATCTTGTCGCCGACCTTCAGTCCGTGGCGGTCGGCAAAGGAGCGCGACAGCAGGATGGAATTGGGCTGCGCCAGAAAGACCAGCGGATCGGCAATCTGCGTCTGGGCCTGATCGAATTGGTAGTCGCGAAGCTGGTGGTCTCCGGTGGTATCGACGCCCAAGACCAGGAGGGTGCCTTCGTCCGCATAGGAAGTCTGCACCATGGTCTCGATGATGGGTTCGGCAAGCTGCACGCCGGGGGTTGCGCGCACAGTGTCCAGTACTTTTTCGGAGAATCCGGATTCTCCGGCGGTAATTTCCAACGTGGACTTGCCCGCCAGTTTTTCAACGGTGGCGCGGAGGGAATCGAGCAGGGTGGCGTTACCGGTGCGGATGGCAAAAAACACGGCCACGCCGAGGGCGATGCCCAGCGTGGTTAACGCCACGCGCAGCCGGTGGGCGCGCCACTGTTTGAAAGTGATGAGCCACATCACTCCGAGCATTAACGTTCACCCGGGTCCGCGGTTCCGGTTCGTCCGGTCCGCACTTCCTTCACGAACTGGCCATCGCGCAAGGTCAGAATGCGATCGCAAAAAGCCGCGGCAAGGTCATTGTGCGTGACCAGCAAGATGGTGTTGTTGAATTCGTTGTGCAGATTGTCGAGCAGGCGAAGTATTTCTTCGCCCGTGGCGGAATCCAGATTGCCCGTTGGCTCATCGCCCAGCAGGATGGGCGGCCGGAAAACCAGGGCGCGGGCAATGGCCACGCGCTGGCGCTCGCCTCCGGAAAGCTCGTCGGGACGGTGGTGCGAGCGGATCTTGAGGCCCACACGTTCCAGCATGGCGCGGGAGCGATCGTCGGTCTCGCGCTTCCGAACCCCTTGCAGACGCAGCGGCAGAGCGACATTTTCCAGCGCCGTCAGCGTCGGGAGAAGATTGAAAGTCTGAAAAATCATTCCAAGCTTTTCGCGCCGCAGGCGGGTGCGCCGGTCATCGTCCAGCTCGGCCAACTCGATTCCCTCCAATTTGATGGAGCCGGAGGTGGGTTGATCGAGACCGCAAATCAGGTTTAGTAGCGTCGATTTCCCGGAGCCGGAAGGCCCCATGACCGCGACGCGCTCTCCCTGCTCGACCAGTAAACTTAGACTATGCAGGGCCTGAACGGCCCCTTGATCCCCGTAAGTTTTGGAGACGTTGGTGAGCTGGATCATGATCGCGGCCGAGAACATCCGGGGATGACAAGCCAGCGTCTCAGGCGGGAGCCAATTCTACACGAGGGCCACGGAACCACGTACATCAAAATTCCGGTATTCCGCGCGGGTAGCAACGTGTATGTCGCCGCGCATGGCGGCTGCGGGAAATCGCTCCATCTCCGAGTAACCGATTGCGAAAGTCGCGGCAACGTGGTACTTGGAGCCAGGCCAGAAACAAGCGAACATGAGAAGCACGGTAACTGCTTTTACGCGGAAAACCATCCTGTCACCGCGGGTATCGTCCCGCTCGCGCAAAAAGTAGCGCATCCTGCACCTCGGAAGCGTCGGAACGGCTTCCGAAACGTCATCCTGTTTCCTGCCGATCGTGGAGTGATGTGCCGAAATCCTGGCGCGGCTTGAACGAATTTGTCTGGTGTCGTCTGCGCAGCGGGCTGCTGATCGCGGCGCTGATTTGCGCCTGCAGCACGTCCGGGCGCGCCCAGCAACCAGGGGCCGGCACTAAAGGCGGGGCTGCGCCGGTGATCCCAGCGATCTCCGCGTCAATTTCCGGCAAAGTCACGACCACTAACGGAGAGCAGACCGCAAATACTCTTGCCGGAGTCACGGTCAAGCTGACAGCGGCTGCCGCCGGACCGGCGCCCCAAACCGCGTCCACCGACGCGGAAGGCCGGTACGAATTTAAGCATCTGACGCCGGGCAGCTATACGCTGGAAGCCAGCGTGGAAGGCTTTCAGGTCTGGACCGGGTCCGTAACACTCGCGCCGGGTCAGGCGTTGACGATGGATGCATCGCTGCAGATTGCTTCGGTGGATCAGCAGATTGAGGTGCAGGGCGAAGCCACGGAAATCGCCACGCAGAGCGTCAGCGCAACGGCCACTGTCACCGATCAACAACTTGAAGACCTGCCTCTGCGCACGCAAAAATTTACCGAGGCGCTTTCCATCTCCCCGAGCGTCATCCGCACGCAGGAAGGCAAACTAAACTTCAACGGCCAGGCGGAAAGCCAGGGCATGCTGCTGGTGGACTCCGCGGAGAATGTGGACCCGGTCTCGGGAAGTTTTGCCATCCCGATCCCCGTGAATGCGATTCAGAACATCCAGGTGTTCAGCACGCCGGACAGCGCGACCTATGGCGGATTTTCCGGCGGCCTGACGCGCATTGATATCAAGCCTCCAGTTCCAGGATGGAATTATAAGTTTCTGGATCTGGTGCCGTCCTTCCGCGGCAAGAACGATCACTTGATCGGCCTGTTAAACATGACGCCGGGCGTGGAATTCGGCGGCCCCATCATCAAGAACAAACTCAGCTTCTCCGAAAACATGACCTACGAATTCCGCAAGGACCCGGTGCACGGCCTGACCTGGCCGTGGAATGAAACCATCACCTACAGCCTGGTGTCCTTCAGCGAATTTCAATATACGTTCTCACCGAAGCACTTGCTCAGCGTGAATGTGAACGTATTTCCTTCAACGATTTTGTTCGGAAATATCGACGCTTTGATCCCGCAAACCGCCTCGGCGAATTTCCGCCGCCGCGGTGTATCCATCGGGGCTTCAGACGCCTACCAGTTCGATTCCGGCGCGGTTCTGACCACCGTCTTCCGCTACACCAATTTTTATGCGGTGCAACGCGGCCAGGGCTCGCTGGATATGACCATCAACCCTGAAGGGTGGGGCGGCAATTACTTCAACACGTTTGAGCGTAACGCGAATCAAATCGAGGCGCTGCCGGTTTATCAATTGCCCACGCTATCGTGGCTGGGGAGCCATCGGGTCCAGTTCGGAACGGATTTTTTGTACCGGAATTTCACGGGAAGCAGCGTGTCGCGGCCGATTACTTTGCTGGCCGAGGACGGCAGTCCGACGGAAACAATTAACTTTGCGGGACCAGGAGCCCTGCGCGGAAACGACGCCGAGCTATCGGAATTTGCGGAAGATCGCTGGTCGATTTCCAGAAATCTGACGGTAAATTTCGGCGGCCGCCTGACCCATCAAACGCTGGGCCGGGACCTGGCTTTCGCTCCGCGTGCCGGCATAGCTTACGCGTTCCCGGATGCCAAGTTGGTGCTGCGCGCCGGCGCCGGCCTGATTTACGGACACGTTCCACTGCTGGCCGTCGGTTTTGGCGGATTCCAGGATCGCGTGATCACTTTCGCGTCCGGGCCAATGGCCGGCCAGCCGATCACGCTGCAGAGCGTCTATCAATCCCGGGATTCGTCCGTGTACACGTCGACCATGATGGACAACAGCAGCACCCGGACCTTTACGTGGAATCTGGAGGCGGAAGCGCCGCTGCGAAAGAACCTCAGCGTGCGCGTGGGCTACTACGAAACTCACACCACCAATCTTTTCGTTTTGAATCCGATTCTTCCACTCACGGGTACGTCGGGATTCATGGTTCTTCAAAATACCGGGACCTCAAACTACCGCCAGGCGCAGATCACCGCGCGTTATCGCCCCGGCGAGCACAACGAGGTGAACGTTTCCTATGCCTGGAGCCGCGCGCGCGGCGACTTGAATACGCTTTCCGATACGTTCCTGCCCGTGCAGGCGCCGGTGATCCGGCCCAACGCCTACGGAGTGCAACCGGCGGACATCCCCAACCGCGTGCTGGCCTGGGGCTATGTGACGTTGCCGAAGAAGTTTGTGTTCAGTCCGGTGGCGGACCTTCATACCGGCTTCCCGTATTCCAACGTCGATGTGCTGCAGAATTATGTCGGCGTGCCGGACAGCCTGCGTTTCCCGGTTTACTTTTCTCTGGATGTGAAACTCTCCCGCGAATTCACGGTGCACATGCCGTTCAAGGAAAATGCCAAGCGCAAGAAAGTCAACATCGGAGTCTTCTCGCTGGACGTGACCAACCGCCTAAATCCGCATGACGTGTACAATAATAATGGCGCGCCGTTGCCGCTCTTCGGCCAGTTCGCCGGGTTTCAGCGCCGCTTGACGGGGCTGGACTTAAACCTCACGGAGTAGGACAGTCTTCGGACGGTCTGGTTTTGATTTTGAGTCAGGCAAAAACCAGATTCGCTGACACTGTGTCCAACAACAAGCGAAACGCCTTATGAAGCTTTTCTCAACGTTTGTAATCGCCCTACTTTGCGCATGCGCGTGGACCGCCATGGGAAGCCGCCGCGCCATTGCTGCGGATAACCGCGAAGATTTGCTGCGGGCGGACGGCGCGGCGTTCACTGCGGGAAACACCACCGCGTCTCTCAAGGACGACTGGCTCGACCCGAACTTCACCTGGATCGATTCCTCTGGAAACACAAGGAGCAAATCGCAAATCCTGCAGGCGATCAAGACCAGAGGCGGACTGGCGTTGGAACCAGGCGGCGGTGTGGGTGACCGAACCGCACACGTCAGCGACCAGAACGGCGGCCAGGTCGGAGTGATTCAGGAAAATAGCGGCAAGCTGTACGTTCTGCGCATTTGGATTCATCGCGGCAGCCGTTGGCAGTTGCTGGTGTACCAGGCGGTGATGAGCGGCGCACCGCCATCCGGCGAAGCGGGAAGCGAAAAATGCGACAATCCCTGTACGACTGTGCCTTTTGAACCGAAAAACGACGGCGAGCGCGACGTGATCCACGCGTACCAGGCTGTGGAGCGAGCCGTGACAGCGCACGATTCCGCGGCCTGGGGCTCCCACATTGCCGATGAATTTTTCGCGGTGACTTCCAACAGCGATCGTCCGCTCGACAAGGCGGCACGCATGGCCGGACTGGACAATCAGAAGGTTGCGGGAATCGCGCCGTTTCCGCTGGTGTCCGCGCGCATGTTTGAATTCGGGGATGCGATGGTGATGATTTCCAAGCAACAGCCGGCGCATGGCTTGCCGCTGCACGTTACGCGCATCTGGTTCAAGCGTGGCGGGGCGTGGCTGGAAGCGTACAGCTATCAGACGACGATTCAGGCTGGAAGTGAAACTCGGTGACAGTTCAGATGGCTCACCCCATGTTATGAAAATCAAGTAGGACAGGCTTCAGCCTGTCTGGTTTTGACCAGCGTCATGCGTAAATCTAAACCAGACAGGCTGAAGCCTGTCCTACTTGATTCGTCTTAATTCGCGTGAACCGGCATGGCCAGAGAGACTGAAGATGGCGCAGGGTCGTTGCCCTTCAAGCCGCGCGCTGCGAGGATTTCGTAGTCCTTGTACTTGATGGTCAGCACCGCGCGCCCGCCTCCGCGCACCATGGAAACAGATTCGTTCTTCGCCGGCAGCCAGAAATCACCGATCTTGGTGTACGAGTGATGAATGTCGGTCTTCTTGATCCAGAAAGAAGGATTCCTGGAAGGTTCGGCTTCAATGCGGCACACGGCGAAATCCTTGCTGTCCACCCAAATGCGTCCGCGGTACAGAAGCTTGCTGGGAATTTTCGGCTCCACGGCGAGGGAGAATGAGCAGTTGTCGGCCGTGTCCTCGTGCTCCAGTCCGCTGAAATTGTAGTTGCTGGAATTGAGGGCGACACGCGCGCGATTTTCCTCGGTCATCGATTCCATTTCGGCGTCCAGCAGGCGTTTCAGAATTTTATCGATGATCCATTCCGGGCCGCTCTGGGAAACAATCTTGAATTTCTTGGTGGCGGGCGCGTCGTAAACCATATCCACGACCATTTCGGCGTGCAGATTCGTGGGAAAGCCGGTGTAGTCGAGGCTATAGAAGCGCCGGCCCTGATACTTTTGCAGAGCATCCGCGCGCTCGATATTTTTCTGGATCAGGGATTCCAACACCTGCGAAAGATCCATCCGGGATTCGATGATTGCCGGAGGAATGGAGGATTGCGCGCGGGCTCCCGCGGGCGCCAGCAGGAATCCCAGCCACAAGAACGAAATCAACGCGCGGAAAACGTGTTTACACTTGGGCATACAATCGCAGGCCTCTCCGACCGGGTCATTGGTAAAACGATATTCGTCTTTCAGCTATTCACAATCTTGCCGGCATCTTCCAGCAGAATGCTTTCCATTTCGGGCGCCGCTTGCGCGTAACGCTCGTAGGTCCGGTACATTCCGCCAAAAATCTGTTCCCAAGAGCCGATGGAGAGGGCGCGCTGGCGGGCTTCCAATCGCATGCGATCGTGCAACTCGGGTTCCATCATCAATGTCGAAAGCAATACAGCAAATTCATCGAAGCGGTTGGCAACATATCCAGACTTGCCATCCTCAACCGTGAAGGCCGGACCGCCGCGCGATGCGACGATCGCCGGAACTCCGGAGGCCAGCGCCTCCAGAACCGCCAGGCCGAACGTGTCCGTTTCCGAAGGGAAGACGAATGCATCCATATTAGCAAATTCTTGTGACAGCCGCTCCCCGGTCAGCCAGCCGCGGAATTCGGCTTGCCGCAAGTTCTCGCGAAGCCACGCTTCTTCCGAGCCTTCACCGATCAGGACGAATCGAAACTCCGGGTTGCCTTTGGCGAGCAGGCTTCGCTCCAATTCCGCAAAGAAGCGCACGTTTTTTTCCGGCGTGAGCCGCCCGACGTAGCCGATCCGGAACGGCCCTTCGGCGCGATCCCGATATTTCGGACTGAAGGCCTCGGTATCCACGCTATGCGACATCAGGAAACACGGCTTGCCGGTGGCCTGTCCCAACAACTCGACCAGCTCGCGGTTCGGAGTGAACAGCACCCGCGGAATTTTGTAAAAGCGGGCCGCCGCCTGGAAACTTCCGGCTTCCGCGGCGGCCGCCAATTTCGTCGAGATATTCGCGGGCCAGGAAGACAGCAGGCGCGAAACACGGCATCCGGCAAATTGATGCAGGTTGGTTTGCCAGGAAGCCGCGAGGGGAATGCCCATGTTATGCGCCAGCAGCGCGCCCAGAATTCCCACGTCGCTCGGCCCGGTGATGTGCACGACGTTGGGGCTGAACTCGCGCAGGATGCGCTGCACCTTCAAGTAGTGCCTAGAAAATAGAAGATCGAATTCGTGATGCCCGTCGAGGGGAAACTTCATCGGGCCGCGGCGCAATTGCACCCGGGTCACCGATCCATCGGTCCGCACTTCGTTGTCCGGACCGGCGTGCACCAGCAGAAAGGGTAGTCCATGCGCCTTGGCGAAGGCGGCAAATTCACGGCTGGTGTTGGCCACGCCGTCAATTTCCGTGTAGGTGCACGGAAACAGCGCCACCCTCATGTTGCCAGGAATCACGCGCTCACTCCGCTCGGAATTTTCAGCGCCCGGTGCACTTCGGACTTTCCGCGAAACGTGAAATTCAGCGCGTGCCGCACGGATGCATTTTCAATCATGCGAAAGACGCCGAAGATGTGGCCCAGAAAGGGCGGCGGGGCTTTCCAGAGCGTCGATAAAGGGCGATAGCAGCCCAGCCGGAAATCCATGTGAAACACGCGCTCATCCCAGCGGCGCGAACCCGCGGGATGCTCGGGATAGTCACGAATGGTATCGATGACCGTTTGTATGAATCGGATGCCCAGCACTTCGGCGTACTGCGGCATGAAAACGATATGGCTGCGCTGGTCCGTGCGAATTTCGTCGACAAACTCGGAAAAACTGGTGGCACACGTCAGGTTCAGCGCGCCGCTGGGTTCGCAGCCGTGGCGATCTCCGCCTGAGACAACCGGCCGATCCCAAACCGCAGCCAGCTCAATGACATCCTTGTTCTCGGCCCAGCCGCGCATCGCGTTGAGCTCGAAGGCGTGGAATAAAGTGACGTAGCGCTGCAGAAACTTCTCGAGGCTGGCCTGGAATGGCGCTATTCCGAGGGACTTCTGATCCCACAGGGGATGATTGAAAACGATCAGCACTTCCGGAATGCCGTGAAGAGAAGACAAAAGCTCAATCAGCCGAGGCGTGGAGGGTTCGCGGGTATAGGCGGCCAGGTCGTCCATGATCAGATGCGCCTGGCTCTCGGGCAAATTGTGGATGCCCAGGTGAAAGACCGCCCCTTCAAACGGGACGCTCCACTCCACTGCGTACGGCACTCGCACCGGGTCCGGAAGCTGCCTGAGGATGGCCGGCGCCCCGATACTGTCGTGATCGGTCAGCGAAACGAGGCTGTTTAGTTCCAGGTCATTCTCAATTTGATTACTCTCCACCTCGAATGCGAGTTGCGGAGGCAGGGGCGGCGTCCAGTAGGCTTGCGCAAAATCGACGGGCCGCACAGACTTCTTGCACTGTCCCCGGAGAGCCCAGCGCAACAGCGGCCATTTCTCTGCAAACTCCGGAATAAAGAGGAGGCTCTCTTTGGATTGATTGGTATGGCTATGGAGAGAAACCGCTGACCGGTACTTCTCGGCGATGTCCGGCTGCTTCCAGAGGGATGAGATCTGTGATTGTGGCAATTGGGTTTGTCCAAGGAAGTTTGAGTGCGTAACTAGAATGTCAAACTCCCCGGCTGGGCTCCAGCGGTGTTCCGTGTAAGATTTCCAGGCTGGCAATAAGCGTGCCATCTGGGACGCGCGTGAGCTGTATCCTGTACTGTACTGTTCTAAACCTGGCCGTTAGTACAGGCAAGGTAAATAAAGGTGACGACGGTCACAGCGTGGGCCCTGGCGAGCGTTTCGAAACCGGGATGCGGCCGCAGAAGGCAAACGGGAAGGCCTTGGCGGGGCTGCGGCGTGAATAGCCCCGCCAGAGGCCGGATCGAACTGCAACGGCTGATATCTGGACGCTTAACGCTGTTGCGGCTGCCCTTGCATCGGCGCGGCAGCCGGTGGCGCGGCCGTCGCCAGCGGAGGCTGAGGCCCCAACACCTTCTCCAACGCCTGGTGGGCGCACTGTTCGTCGGCATTGCCGCCGCCGACTCCGATTGCACCGATCAACTGATTTTCCACCACGATTGGCAAGCCGCCCGGGACGAAGTAATAGGAGAGCCCTTCGGCCTTGCCGAGATCCAGCCGGATGAGCCGTCCATCGACGGTATTAAAGCGCTGCGCCACGGAAGCAGAGGACCCCCGTGCGTACAGCGCGGTCTTGGCTTTCATCAATCCGGTTTCCGCCCCGATGGGCAACACGCCGTCCATCGCATGGGAGTCGATGATGTCGCCCGTCGGTGACAGCACAAACACGACGACCGATTGGTTTCCGGGCTGCGTCTTCTGCCACTCGATGCAGGCGTTGACGATGGCTCGCGCGGTGTCGGCATTGATTACCGCTTTCATCAACGTCCGCTTGGCCACTTCATCGGATACTGTAACTTTGCTGAGCGGCGCCGGAGTTGCCCCCTGAGCCAACGCCCGGACGCTTCCCACCGAGCACAGCGCGGCGCCGGCCGCCAGAATCACCGCCGTGCGAAAAAATCCTGCAGCTATCTTCATGTCGTTTTTCCCTTCGTCTCTTTGAGAATTGTTTTATTTTCCGTTCGGCCGTGACCGGGAAGCGAATGTGACGTTCCGATTGTATGGCGTGTTGGAAAATCCCGGCAACCGGGACTCTACACCCGGAAGGCTTCCGTTCGCAAAGCCCTGAATGCAATTTCTTCGGTGCTAAGACGTTGGTAATCATGCCCGGGTTTCATCGTCCCGGTTGGTCCATTCCGCAAAACGAATATTCTCGACGGCCGAATCGGCAGTTGACACGGAACGAACCCGCCTGATACAGACCTCGTAAGCGCTTTCGGCGTTCGCCGCATGCGCCGCAACGAATTTACATTCCATCGGAAAGTGGTGTTTGGAAATGACTCTTCCCAGTGAACGCGCAAAATACTCGGCGATCGTGGACCGGCCGAAATTGTATTTGCCAAATGGCGAGCGGGTGGTGATCTGGACCATCGTGAACGTCGAGGTGTGGGACATCGCGCGGGCCATGCCGCGGCAGGTGCTCGTGCCGCCGACCGGCGTGACCACGCTGCCGGACGTCCCCAACTGGAGCTGGCACGAGTACGGCATGCGCGTCGGCTTCTGGCGCTTTCACGCGCTCTACGAGCGCCTGAAGATTCGACCGTCACTCTCCATCAATGCCCGCGTGTGCATCGACTATCCGCGCATCGCGCAAGCCTGCAAGGATTCCGGATGGGAATTCATGGGCCACAGCTTCGACCAGCGCCCCATGCACAGCGAACCTGATCCCGCAGCGATGATCGAGCGCACGGTGAAAACCATTCAGGCCTTCACCGGCAAACCGCCTATCGGATGGATGGGCCCCGGCCTCACCGAAACCTACGACACGCCGGACCAGTTGAAGGCCGCCGGCATCAAATACATTTGCGACTGGGTATGGGACGACGAACCCGCCGAGATCGAGACCAAGCACGGGCCGCTATTCACGCTGCCGTACTCGCTCGATACCAACGACATTCCGGTGATGGCCGTGCAGTATCACGAGGCGCCCTACTGGACGCAAAAATGCAAGGATGCCTTCGACCGGCTGTATGAAGAAGGCGCCAACCGTCCGAAGATCATGGCCATTGCCATTCACCCCTACCTGAGCGGCCAGCCTTCGCGCATCAAGTACCTTGAGGCCATTTACGAGTACACCTCAAAGTTCAATGGCGTGTTGTACTGGACGGGAGAAGAAATTCTCGACTGGTATTTGAAAGCGAGAAAGTAGAAGAAAACGGTTGTCATTCTGAGCGAAGCGAAGAATCTCTCTTCGATTGCAGCGTAAGAGCAGAAACCAGGAGGGAGACTTCGCTTCGCCTCGGTGCGAGCGTTCAGAATGACAACGCGGGACGCGCGCCTCAGAAAATGAGAAGCGCGCGGCGAGAAATCGTCCTACTTCGGCGCTTGCGCGTTGAAATCCGCGGTGTGCGAAACGACCACGATCCAGTGTCCATTGCGCTTGGCCATCACAAAATTGGAATACCCTGCGCGATACGGCCAGTCCGAACCGTCGCGTTTGCGCGCGCCGGTCATCGTCCAGTAGTCATCCACCACGGCCAGCTCCGCGCTGAGGTAATGGATGGTCTTCACCACGTCCGTGCGATGAGTGTTCTTGTAGAGGTCCGCGAACAGCCGCGCGTGTTCGTCCTCAACGGCCTGGCGGGTGCCGAGCGGCTCGCCGCGCCAATTCACCCACTCCACATCGTCCGCGAGCGAAGCGCACATCGAGTGCGCATCATGCGTGTTCCAGCCGTTGCTGAATCCGGCCACCACTTCCTTGATCGCGGCGTCCGAGCCGCTGTTCGCGGAATCGTCCGCGGCATTCGCGGGCGCCGCGCCAATCGCGAACAGCGGTGCCGCCAGCAGAACCAGAATCGCCAGCAAGTGTCGAGAAATCCAATTCGCGCGATTCACCGGTGTCGATCTCATATTATTTGCTCCTCGTTGGTCTGGACGATTCATCCGCAACTGAGAATCAGAATTCGCGCCGCAACTTCGACCAAGGTTGCAAAGCCCGCGGCGCTTGAAGCACTCTCTGGCCCTAAGGGTATACCAATCCCGGCCCCGGTGAAACGCCTACGGTTTTGGAATTGGCATGCGAGGGTCGCCGTGAAATTCGGCAACCCGGCTTTTGAGACTCACGTCAAACGTGGAGACAGGCGTGGAAGTCAGAAGTGGATGTTCGGCGGATGGAGGTGTAATCATGAAAATTCGGCTGCTGGGAATCGGGGCTCTTCTCGGGTGCCTCATCGTGATTTCGGCTCCGGTGTTCGCCCACCATGCCTGGCACGGCTATGACATGGAAAATCTCACCACGGTGAAGGGCACGGTCACGCAATTTGACTGGGGCAACCCGCACGTATGGATCAATTTCGAAACGAAAGATGACCGGGGCAACATTCAAAAGTGGAGCGCTGGCGGCCCCAGCCCCAGTCGAATGGCCAACACCGGCTGGGACAAGGATACTCTGAAGCCCGGTGACCAGATCGCTGCGGTCGGCCACCGCATTACCGACGGAACCTATAGCATGCGCCTCGAAAAAGTGATCCTCGCCGATGGACGCGAATTGATTTGCTATGGCGGGCGCTGACGCCGCGCAGTCGATCGCACCCTGAGCTGGTTCGATGTTACTTGGGGCCGTCCTGGCTTGCGGATGAAATTTGTTTGATGCGGGCGCGCACTGCCGCAGCCTTTGCGACGTCATGCGATTTCTCTAGTGCCTCGGCGTATTGTTCGAGGAGACCGAGAAGTTGCGGGTGCTTCGGTCCGAGGTTGGTTTCTTGAATTGCCACAGCCCGTTGGTAAATTAGCGCTGCTTCCGCATACTTCGCCTCGTGCGCTTTACCTTCTTCCTCATCCAACCCAGCCAGCGTGATCAGCGTTTGCACGACGATCCGGTGGCGCTCTCCAAGCGATTGCACCTGGATCTCCAGCACCTGCTGGAGGACCGCTTCCGCGTCCGTCAGACGCCCCTCCGCCCGATACAGATCTACAAGGTGGGAGGGGGCCAGGGTTGCGGCCTCGAACTGGCGTCCCGCCTCCGAGGCATTTTTTTCCTGTTGCTGCAGCGCGCTTCTGTATTCCTGCTCGGCGCGATCCTTGAAACCTTCCTTTTCGAATAACTGGCCAAGGAAAATCGTTTCCGTGACCACAAGGCCATTATAGAGATTGTGCGGATCCGCCTCGATCCTGCCGGCCGCGGCGATAGCGCGATTGTAGGCATCCTCAGCGGAAGGATACAGCCCATCTTTTTCGAATCGCTGGGCGGAGTCGTTCAGAGCCTGAAGTTCGCGAGGATAGTTTCCGTTGTAAGGCAGATGCTCGACTTCGGGGGTCCTGCCTTCAGCGTCATGAATCTGCGTGACGACATCCGCCAGACGGCCGCAAGGCTCGTACCCGGCCCGGTAAGGCTCTCCGATCAGGCCACACAGCCGAGTCAGATCCAGTAGGAGTGAGTCCGCCTCGATCCAGCGATGCTCCCCGATATAGAAATTCACGAGGTTGGCGTACGTTCCCTCTGCCATGCCGATATTCGGCTGCGAATTGAGGTTGGCCGAATTCGCGCGCACGATTTCCAGCGCTTGGTTCATGAACCGTTCCATCTTTTGTGGGTCTCCCGAACGCCGGGCGAAGGATGCCTGGTTGGCAAGATCCTGCGTAAGACGCATATCCGTGGGCCCGTAAGCATCGAGGTCGATTTCATAGGCCCGCTGCACGAGAGCAATAGATTCATCGGCGCGGCCCAGCCACCCAAGCACGCCAGCGAGCGTATTCAGATACCTCGCCACCTGAGGATTCCGTGGATCGTTTATTTCGAGTTCGTGAATGGCGGTCGTGAGAATCTTTTCAGCGTCGGTGTACCGTCCGTCGCGCATGGCTTCCGTCGCCGCGCGCGTTGTTGGGTCGGCCCCCCGGCGGTTCCCCTGCCCGAAACAAACGGCGGTGAAAATCAACGCCAGAAACGGAATCAGTATCCGGGCCGATTTCATCCGCGTGCCTCCAACAACTCATGACGTCTCTGAATTACGTCCACCGGAGGGGTAATAACTCGAAACATCATACAACGAATACGAGAAAAGCCCGCTTGAACAGCAAACGCGGGCAGCGGCGACGTCGCCACTGCCCGCGATAACATCCTTTTTCAAGCGGTCCGAAGTGCCAGCCTCAGCCGTTGTTCTTTCTCGCCATTTTTTGGGCGATCGAAAGCAGCAGTTGGGTGTCCTCTTCGTTTGCTTTGCCCAGCAGTTTGCGGAGCTTGGTCAACATTCGTGCATCTTTTCCCGAACTTCCCCAGACCCGTTCCCCAGCAGCCTGTTTCTTCGCGCTGGGCAACTGGGGCGGTTTTTCGCCGTCGTATAGCAGCTGATACATCGGCACTTCAAGCGCTCGGGCGAATTTTTCCAGGGTTTCCACGGCAGGTACCGTGTGCCCGTTCTCCACACGCGAAATGTAGCAGCGGAGCAGTCCGGTACGCTTTTCGATTTCACCCTGGGAAAAATTCCGTTCTTCACGCAGATTTCGCAGGCGTTCTCCTACAATCATGGTTTTCTCCTCATCGCAATAGGGATTCAAGAATGGGTTGAATGCAGGCCACTCGGTTTACACAAAACCGATATGCTTCGCTTCACGTACGATGGATTTGCAGAATTTTCAGGACCAGGCGGGAGGAGATGGATCGGAGGCATGCTCAACCAGCGGGCGCAGGGACGCGCTCACGGGCTTTTCGACCAGCGCAAATCGTTCGGTCAACCAGCCCAGCACGAAACCGCGCGGCGAATTCGAAACGAGCCGCCATTGTTTGTCGAACAGCGTCAACGGCCCGCCGTCGTGCGCGGCGGCAACAGTAGAGCTATGGCCGGCGGGCGGATTTATGGCCGGCGGGTCAGGAATCGTATCGACCGCGGCGATAAAAAGCAGCAGGCAAATCAGCCAGACGAGATGCTTGAGTTTCAAACCGCCCTCGAACGAAGAGAGACCATTACAGCTGGGCTCCCGGCTCAGATGACTAATATATAACATCCGTGATGAAATGTGGAGCAGTTTGACATCACCGGCCGCCACCAAAATGCAGGGGGAATGCCGGAGACGGCGGGCGCGGCAGGGGAACAAAAGCCTAACTCCGCTTTGACATCCCTGGGACCGCAATGGTATAGGCATGGATACTGGCTGGTACGGCGACTTCCGGACAACGTCACAGGGCCTTCGGCGTGACCGTACGTCGCGGGACTGCCCGGTTGGGCCACAATTACCTCAGGGGTGCAGGATGAAGACTCGGGCACGGAAATGGTTTACGGGAATCGCGGTACTGCTGACGATTGCTGCTCCGCTTTTTGCGCACCATGGGACCTCCGCTTACGACACGACGAAATTGGTCACGATCAAGGGGACGGTAACGGACTACCAGTTCAACAATCCCCATGTGATGATTTCCGTCGAGGCCAAGGACGCCAACGGCAAGTCCGAAACCTGGATCAGCGAAGCCAATAGCCCGAACGTCCTGACCCGGCACGGCTGGAGCCGGGACATCATGAAACCCGGCGATCAGATCACCGTGATCGGGTATCGCCCCAAGAACGGCGCAAAAACCCTGCGCCTGCAGAAAGTGGTCTTGTCGAACGGGCAGGAGCTGGACCCCAATTCATTGCAGGATTGATGAGCTTTCATTTGGGCGAGTCCGGTAAGAAACGCAAACCGGCCAGGAGAAGTATTCTGATGCGCAATTACTTGCTGGGCTTGATTCTTGCGCTGGCGCTGATGGTTAGCGTATCTCCGTACCTGCAGGCACAATCCACTGGCCAAACGGCGACGGCGAAGACGGAAGCCGGGGCTCCCCCAGCGGATCTGTCCGGGCTTTGGATCCGGTTGCGTGATCCTGGACATGCCTCCATCAATCTGGACTTCGGCAAGGTCATCTCTCCGATGACCCCGTGGGCGCAAGCGAAATTCAAGGCCGCCAATTCCGTGTACCGCAGCTCCAGTCCCAGCACCGTGTTGAGCGATCCTATTTTCAGTTGTTATCCGCCGGGTGTGCCGCGGATCTATCTTCTCAACTTTCCGGTGCAGATTGTCCAGGTCCCGGGCCAGGTGATCATGCTGTTTGAGTTCGATCACTTCGTGCGGCGCATCTACACGGACGGGCGACCCCACGACAAGGACGCCGGCGCGTTGTGGATGGGAGACTCCATCGGCAAGTGGGACGGAGACACGCTGGTCGCGGATACGGTGAGTTTTAACGCTAAAACCACGCTCGATCGCGAAGGCTACCCGCACAGCGACGCCATGCATCTCGTGGAGAAAATCCGGCGCACCGAGCCGGACAAAATGGTCATCGACCTCACTCTCGACGACCCCAAAGCCTACACCAAGCCCTGGAGCGCTGAGTTGAACTTCCAGCTGCGGCCGGATTGGAAAATCATGGAGCATGTCTGCGAGGACAACACCGACTTCATCGGGTTCAATAAGAAGTCGACGCAGACCCCGAAGAAGTAGGGATTCATCTTTCCGCAGGTGAAACGACCGCGGAATTCTTGCCTGATTCTTCCGCCTTCAGCCCATCGTACTTTCGATCTTGGATTCTGATCCGCGCGAGTCCAGGCTTCGGGCTTGCGCTCGTGAGGACGAGCGTGTACTTAGATACCTCTGGGAGGGACGCAGCAATGACTGAAAACGCCCGTCGGGAACTTCTGAAAAAGGCCACCGCGCTGGGAATTGGCGCGCTGGCTTCGGCCAACTCGGCATTTCCCCGTTCCGAAAGCGGTGCGGAGGAAACTGTGGGAAAAACCGCCGCAGCCGATTTTTTTCCGGGGTTCAAACGCAGCTCGGTAAAAACCTCGGGCGCCAACATCAACTTTGTAACCGCGGGAAGCGGGCCGCCACTGCTGCTGGTGCACGGCTATCCGCAGACGCATATCGAATGGCGCGACGTCGCACCACGCCTCGCCAAACAATTTACCGTGGTGGCCGCCGATCTTCGCGGCTACGGTGACAGCAGCAAACCGGAAGGCGGCGAAAACCATGTGAACTATTCCAAACGCGCCATGGCCCAGGACCTGGTGGACTTGATGGCCGGCCAGGGCTTTCAGAAATTCACCCTGGTGGGGCACGACCGCGGCGGCCGCGTGGCGCACCGCCTGGCTCTCGATCATCCGGACCGCCTCACCAAACTGGTGATTCTGGATATCGTCCCGACCTACAAGGTGCTGCACAGCGTGACCAACGAACTGGCTAGCGCTAATTTTCACTGGTGGTTTCTCACCCAAAAAGCCCCCTTGCCGGAGACCCTGATTGCTAACAGTTCCGAAGTCTGGCTGCGCTCGCGGTTCGAGCGCATCCCTCCCGGCATCCTGAGCAAGGAGGCCTTCGCCGAGTACCTGCGCGCCTTCCGGTTGCCGGGCGCCATTCACGCGTCCTGCGAAGATTACCGGGCCGGAGCCACCATCGACCTCGATCACGACGGCGCCGACCTGGATCGCAAGATTTCCTGCCCGCTGCTGGTGCTCTGGGGAGCGCGAGGGGCGTGGCCGAAACTGTACGACGTGCTGGAAGTTTGGAAGGCGCAGGGCACCAACGTTACTGGCAAAGAAATGCCGACCGGGCACTTCATCGCCGAAGAAAAACCGGATATGCTGTTAGAGGAATTGCATACATTTTTGAGCTAATATTTTCCAAGCTATTCTGATGGCGGTTGAGGATGAGTGTGCCAACCGCGTCGTCAGGCAGCAACCGGGAGAAACCGTGAGCAGAACGCTACAGGCAATCATTGCAGGAACAGGAAAAGTTTGCGGCGCGCTGGTCCTTGGGATTCTTTTGCTGGGCCCATCGGCGCTGCGGGCGCAGTCCGGCGTTCCCAGGTTTGAAGTGGATCCCTCCTGGCCCAAGCCTCTGCCGGAACGCTGGGTGACCGGCGAAATCGGCGGCGTGTGCGTCGACGCCCAGGACCACGTCTTTGTTATCCAGCGCGTCAGCGATGTTGGCGGAATGGACGGCCACCTGGAAGGGCTGACCGACGACGAACTGAACGCCGGTACGGCGGCGCCACCCGTCCTCGAAATGGATACGGACGGCAAAGTAGTGAACGCCTGGGGCGACGCCAAGATCCTGCCCAAGGATTTGCATGGCTGCGCGGTGGATCATGAGGGCCACGTGTGGCTCGACGGATCCGAAGACGGCATCATCCAGGAATATTCCCACGACGGAAAAGAAATGCTGCTGCAGATCGGAAAGAAGGGCGTGTTCGATTCCTCCGACGGAACCGTCAACGGCACGCCGCTGAATACCAGCCCCTCGCAATTCTTTCGTGTGTCGGAAATCGCGTTCGATCCGCACAACGGCGACATGTACGTCGCGGATGGCCATGCCAAGGGCAAGGGCGGAAACAATTTCCGCATTGTAGTCTTTGACAGCAAGGGCCACTACCTGCGCCAGTGGAAGCTGCACCGTTCGCAAGAGGAAGCGGCCACCGCTGCGCGGCCCACTCCGCACTGCGTTCGCGTGAGCAACGACGGAATCGTTTACGTCTGCGACCGCTGGATGAACCGCCTGCAGTTGTTCGACACCATGGGAAATTTCAAGAAAGACATGCCTTTCAGTTACAAAGTGTGGACGCCGGCTGCGTCGTCCGCCGTCGCCGCTCAGCGCTTCGCGGCTCTCGTGGGTTCGTGCTCGTCAGTGGAATTCTCCCGCGATGCGGGCGAGAAATACATGTACGTGATCAATGAAATCGATGAGGAAGTAGACGTCGCGGACCGCGAGACCGGAAAAGTTCTGGGAAGCTTTGGCCGCCCTGGGCACCAGGTCGGCGAATTCATGCATGCCCACACCATGGCGGTCGATTCCAAGGGCAACATTTACGTAGGCGAGTCCGTGGACGGGCGCCGCGTGCAAAAATTCAAACTGAAGTAGCGCCAAGTGTCGCAGGGCAAAAAACGGTGTCATTCTGAGCGAAGCGAAGAATCTCTCTTCGATCCAAGTGTGAGCAAAAACCAAGAGAGATTCTTCGCTTCGCTCAGAATGACAAAACGAACTGCTTCTGCGGCGCCCTTCAGGCTGAGAATGGCCGCCGCGCGGCAGACATGGGGCGGCTATCCGCGAAACGCGATGCTCAGCCCCTTGCCCACCGGAACCGTGGTGTGCTGAAAATCTTCGCGGCTGGAAATCCATTTCAAATATTCGGCGATCTCCTCGGGATGCGACAGTACATTGTCCGCGATCAGCAGCACTTTCGGCGCCAGCTTCGGCCAAAGAATTTTGATCTGATCCGGAAAACTTCGGCGGTCGGCGTCCAGAAACACCAGATCGAACGGGCCGGACAGTTCCGCGGCAATTTCCGTGGCGTCACCGGTGCGCAACTCCACGCGGTCAAGCAACTCCGCGCGACGCAGATTTTCGCGCGCCAGGGCGTGCTTGTCGGGATTGCGGTCAATGCTGATCAGGCGGCCGCCGGCCGGCGCGAGCGACCATGCCAGCCAGATGGTGCTGTAACCGTTCGACGTTCCGATCTCCAGCGCGCGCGTCGCGCCGCTCGCGCGAACCAGGATGCTCAGCAGTTGCGCGCTCGCCGGTTCCAGATTCAGCATCATGCGCGGGCGCTCGGTGGCCCGGGCGTCGTTTTCAAGGCCGCGAGCCGCAAGTTCCTGCAGTAAATCGCGCAATCGTTGATCCATTGGATGATTCAATTCTCGCTCTCCGCAAATTTGAAGGCCGCCGACTCTTCAAATCTTTTGCGCCACAATCAGGCCGTACACAAACCGTTCCGAGGCGAAGCCCGCTCTCATCGCGCGGAACGCCTTCAGAAAGCTGACAAACATCGCGCCGTTGGTCGCCGCCAGCTTCCAGAGCGATCGGTTCTTGATGATGTCCAGGCCGAGGTCCCAGGTTTTGGCGCAGTGTTGATTCAGGATCTCACATTGAATGATCTTCAAGCCGTTCGATTGCATCCACTCCAGGTATTCCGGCATGGTCGCCAGCTGCACCAGCATCCCTTTTTCGATCGGGACAATCTCGCGCCGGTACTGTGCAGGCGTCAGGTTTTCTTTCTTGAACCAATCGATCACGGCGATGGTGCCGTTGGAAGCCAGCAACCCAGCGGCGGCCGCGAAGAATCCGGGGATATTCTGGTAGTGCGAGATGGATTCTACCGACCAGATCACGTCGAACGTTTGCTGAAAAGTCATCGCTTCCGCGTCCATGAGCAGGAACTTCGCGTCTACTTTTTCCTTGGCCGCCGCTTAATTCGCCAACTCGACCTGCACCGGAGAAATCGAAATCCCCGTCGCGCGCGCGCCGTATTTTTTAGAGAGATAAATACTGCTCGCTCCGGTGCCGCAGCCGACATCCAGAACCGACTGCCCGGGCCGGATCTTCGCGGCTTCCGCGAGATGTTCGATCAGTTGAACCTGGGCTTTTTCCTTCGTTTCGTCGCCGCGGATCCAGTAGCCGTGATGCAGATGCTGGCCCCATAGATCGTGAAAATGCGAGCTGACCAGGTCGTAGAACTCCCTGACCCTTGCCGGATCGTTTGGACGGACCGCCGCAAGGCTGGTGTTTTCCAACGGAAAATGGCTCCTCGAGAATCGCTTCGTTCAGTCTACTGCGCCGCCGCGACGAGCGCAAAACCGCTGTATGGGCCCCGGGCGCGCCGAATCCGCAGCGTGACGCCCGTCACGCGGATCCGTGACCCCGGTCATATGCTTGTAAAACGAATTATTGTAAAAAGGAACTGTAAGGTTGCAATCACGGAAAGGAGAAACAGTTCACCGAGCTTGCAGCGAAAATAGAATCTGAACGCCAATGACGATTACACCGCGCACGCGGTGCATTGCGCCGCGGCAAGAGTGAAAGCGCCGCCGCGCAAAAATCACAAGGCCACAAAGGGGAACCGCCTGGTTCCCCTTTGTGATTTTCCGGCAGCCAATCGCAGCCACAGTCCCTTGCAAGAATGCCAGTTTTCTTGACACCCGGCCTGGCGAGGCGTACCAACAACTCTAGGCACGCGTGTCTTGTTTCCGCAGGGCCATCGTGTTTACTATACGGGTATCCAGAGTCGTCCACTAGACGAGAATAGGATTCCGGGGAAACGCTGCGAGGTGCTGCTTGAAGAATACGCTGGCAATCCGCTTCGGCTTGATGGCAGGACTTCTGCTCCTACTCGGCATTCCGGTTTTCGCACACCACGGCGGATCCGATTACGACGTGCAGCATCCCGTCACTCTCAAGGGAACGGTGACGGAGTTCGTTTGGTCCAATCCCCACTGCCAGGTATTTCTCGACGTGAAAGACGATAGCGGCAAGGTCGTCAACTGGACCGTCGAAACCTTGGCCCCGGCGGTGCTGAAGAGGGCCGGCTGGAGCCGCGAGACATTGCACACTGGCAACCAGATCTCGATCACTTTCGTCCCAAGCAAGAAGGGCACGCCTGTGGGCATGCTGCGCAAAGTTGTGCTGCCCGATGGCACGGAGCTGAGCGGCGGGACGTTGGGCGAGCAGCCGCCGCAATAGAAGTGGTGCGGGAACAAAATTCGTGGCATCGTTCCGCTCGCCGCTTTCGCGCGTTCGATTCCACAAAGTGAATCGCGCCAGGCCTGTCGATCCTGCGGAGGAATGTGAGAATGCAAAACCGGTTTGTGGGTTCGATGGTCGCGCTCGTCGCGGCGGTGGCTTTCCTGGCCGCGGCCCGCGCCCAGACCGATCATTCCACCACCGCCAAAAACGGAAAGCCTGCTGCGTTCGATCCGCGCGACCTGACCGGAATCTGGGATCCTGCGCCCTTCATGCAACCCAAGGGCGAAGTGAACCCGCTCGATCTCGGCGGGCATCCCGATCCCTTGCCGCCCTTCACGCCGGCGGGCCAGGCCGCGTATCTGGCCAACGCGAAATTTATCGCCGCCGGAGCCGTGCTGGATTGCGACCCCTTTGGCGTTTCGCGCAATTTTTTTACTCCGCGCCCGTTTGAGATCCTTCTCACGCGCGACCGCCTGGTGCAGCATTTCGAGTACTATGACAACTGGCGCGAAATCTGGACCGACGGAAGAAAGATGCCCGCCGATTTCGATCCCGAATATATGGGTTACTCCACGGGACGCTGGGACGGGGATACTTTCGTCGTCGATTCCTCCGCTTACAACGGCAAGGCATTTCTCACCTGGCAGGGCTTTCCCATCAGCGAATCCATGCACCAGACGGAACGCTGGCAGCGCATCGGTCCCGACACGCTGAAGATTCTGTTTACTTTTGACGATCCGAAATACTACGCCAAGCCATGGTCCATCACTTTTTTCTGGAAATTGAAGCCGGACTGGACCATGGACGCCCATCCCTGCACGCTCTCGGCGATTAAGGAATACGACGAGCGCGTCAACCACGCTGACAAACTTCCCGGACGCGACTTCGGCACGCCCTCCAAGAAGTGAGCAGGGAGAGTTTTCCTTTCGGATGAATTCGACAGCATCCTTGCATATACTGAAATCCACAGCGTCGTAGCCCGCGCGATTTCATTTGACCGCGCCAGAAGCGCGAAAGAAGAGGGATCCGGTGAGAGCGATGTCACGCAGACGATTCGCCGCAATTGTGGTGTTTAGCTTCTTCGCCGCGACTTTCCTCGTGGCGGCCGCGCGCGCCGACGAGATCAAAGTAGTGACTTCCGGAGGATTCACCGCGGCCTACCTCGAGCTCGTTCCCGAATACGAGAGCGCAACACACAACAAGCTCGCGACCGAATTCGGCCCCTCGATGGGGACGACGCACAACGCTATTCCCGTTCGCCTCGATCGTGGCGAAGCGATCGATGTTGTAATCATGGCCTCCCCCGCGCTCGATGAATTGATCAAGCAGGGTAAGGTCCGCGCCGGCAGCCGCGTCGATCTGGTGCAATCCAAAATCGGCATGGCCGTAAAGGCCGGAGCGCCAAAACCCGACATCAGCACGGTCGAAGCGCTCAAACGCACGCTGCTCGCCGCGAAATCCGTTGCGTACTCGGACAGCGCCAGCGGCGTTTATCTCTCCACAGAATTGTTCCCCAAGCTCGGGATCTGGGACCGGATCAAGTCCAAGAGCAAAAAAATTGAAGCCGATCCGGTCGGCGGCGTGGTGGCGACGGGAGAATTTGAGATTGGTTTTCAGCAGATCAGCGAACTGCGCCCGGTGAAAGGCATCGACATCGTCGGTCCGCTGCCGGAGGGAGCGCAGCAAGTGACGATCTTCGCGGCCGGCATTCCGGCCTCAGCCACGCACCCGGAAGCGGCCAGGGCGCT
>DATGJQ010000085.1:0-12702 GCA_035295105.1 Candidatus Acidiferrales bacterium
GACACCAGCGCCACTGCCAAGTGGGCGGCCATCGTCGCGGAATCGCTGGCGGCAAACCATCGCGTGACGGTGCTCGCCGGACGCCCGAGTTACGATCCCTCCGAGTTTCATGGCCACTATCTGTTGCGGCGCGAAGTTCGCGGCAACCTGGCGGTCGAACGCGTGGGTTCCACGGCGTATCCGCGCTTCCAGATGCGCCGCCGCGTCTCCAATTATTTGACCTACCTTTCGCTGGCGGTCCCGCGCGCTCTTACCATTCCCTCAGACATCGTGCTGGCCATGACCGACCCGCCAATCGAAGGCATCGCCGGCGCGCTCGTCGCACGCCTCACCGGTCGCCCGTTCGTCTACAACATTCGCGACATGTACCCGGACATGGCCGTCGGCGGATCCATCGTTCCGCCGGGATCTTTCACCGCGCGATGGGAAAGCATGCATCGCTGGGCGCTGCGCCATGCCGCGCGCATCATCGTGCTCGGCGAAGACATGCGCGATCGCATTATCGCCAAGGGCGTCGAGCCGGCGCGTGTGGTGATTTCACGCGACGGCATCGATATTCCGGAGGAAGTGCCGTCGCCGGAAAATCCGGTGGCGAGGGAGATTCGCGGCGATTGCCGTTTCCTGCTGGTGCATGCGGGGAACCTCGGCTTTTATGGCGCGTGGCAAACGCTGATTTCCGCCGTGCGCATGCTTGAACGTGAAGGAGTGGGCCTGGTGTTCATCGGTGAGGGCGCGATGAAACCGCAAGTGGAAGCCATGGCCCAGGGTTCCCGCGCCATCCGCTTCCTGCCGTTCCGCCCGGCAAACGAAGTGCCGCTGGTGCTTTCTTCGGGAGACATGCATGTGGTGACCGTCAAGCGCGGCCTGGAAGGTGTGGTCGTGCCGAGCAAGTTGTATCCCACGCTGGCTGCCGGCCGGCCGGTGCTTGGAGTCGCACCGGAAGAGAGCGACGTGGTGCGAATCATCCGGCGAACGGGCTGCGGCCTCGCTGGCAATCCCGATGATCCGGCAAGCGTCGCCGACGCGATCCGGGGCGTGTTGCACAACTCGCAACAATTGCCGGCGATGAGCCTGCGGGCGCGGGACGCCTCCTTGTCCTATGATAGAGTGAAGCAGTTGCAAATTTTTTCCGCGACTCTCGAAGACGCGGTGGCAGACAGCGCGGCTGGAAAATCCAGTTTCGCCAGCGCTTGATACGGACCGCCGATTGGTATTACAAAGAGAGTGCCAGTTGACGGCAGCTGGAGTCGTTCTTCAGAAGGAACTTCACCCCGGGGGTGGCCCGGCGCTTTCATGAATACCAGCCTGATCGCATTCGCCGTTGGCTTGATCGCTTCGATGGGACTCACGGTACCGGTGCGGCAACTCGCGCTGCGCGTTGGGATGGTGGATCATCCCGGGCCGCGCAAGGTGCACGTGCAGCCCATGCCGCTGCTGGGCGGCCTGGCGATTTATCTGGGCGTGCTGATTGCCCTGCTCGTTTCGATGGACGGCCCGGCGCTGACTGAAGTGATCGGCATCTACCTCGGCGCGACGCTCGTCGCCGTGGTCGGCATTCTGGATGATCGCGGACTGTTGCACCACCAGATCAAATTGTTTGGAGCGATGCCCCTGGCCGCGGTCATTCTACTGGTCTCCGGAATTCGCGCGCAGGTTTTTTCCAATATCTGGCCGGGCGCCCCGGGAATCTGGGCGGACACCGCTCTCACGTTGATCTTTGTCGTGGGGATCACCGCTTCGTTCAGCATTCTGGACCACATGGACGGCCTATGCGCGGGCGTGGCTGCGATGGCATCGCTCTTCTTCGCCATCTTCGCGCTGGAGAGCGGCCAGCTTCTGGTCAGCACTATGGCTGCCGCCGTTCTGGGCGCCGCCGCCGGATTTCTCCGCTGGAATTTCAAGCCGGCAAAAATTTTCATGGGCGACGGCGGGGCGATGTTCCTTGGATTCCTGATGGCCACGCTGGCGCTGAAGCTGCGTCCGGTCATGGCCGCCGGGCACAATGCCGCCTGGCTGATTCCAATTTTAATTCTCGGCGCCACGATATTCGATACCACGCTGATTTCGATTTCGCGTTCGCGCCGCGGATTTCTTCCTTTTACTACTCCCGGCAAAGACCACACCGCGCATCGCCTGGCGAATCTATTCACCAGCCAGCGGACCGCTGTCCTTCTGATGTACGGTGTTGGCGCTTTCTTCGGAGCCTTGGCCTTGGTGATCAGCCGCCTTCCGGCGGGATCTGCTTACACGGTGGCGGCACTCGCGGGTGTGGGAGTCCTCGGCGCGGTTGCGTTACTCGAGCGCGCTCCCTACGAACGGCAAAGCCGCAAGTAACTCGGCAAGTATGGCTCCCCGATTTTCTTCCTGACTACAAAGCCGGTTTACACAGCCTGACTACAACGATGGATCGCGCAGTGAAACTGTTTTGCCGGTGGCCTGTGCGCGGGTGGCGGCGAGGGCGATGCGCAGCGAACCCATCGCGTCATCGATCGTGATCGGCGGCTGCCGATCATTTCGCAGGTTGTCGGCGAAATTCTGAAGCTGCACGGTGTAGGCGTCGCGGAAGCGTTCCATGAAGAAGGGCACGGTATCGTGCGCCACGTGATTTTTCGTCATCACGAAAAGCGGCGTCTCGCGCAGGTAGCCGATCCGCAGGGTGCCGGTGGTGCCCAGGATTTCTCCAAAAATGTCATAGCCATAAATGCCGCTGCGGCTGAGGTCGACGACGCCCAGGCGGCCGCTCTCAAACGTCAGGGTGACGATCGCGTTGTCAATATCGCCCACCTCATTTAACTCCGGATACGCCAGCGTTCCCCCCACCGCCGTTACCGTTGCGGCTTCTCCCATGTACCAGCGCGCTAGATCGAAATCGTGGATGCCCATGTCCAGGATCATTCCGCCGCTGCTCTTGGGGTTCGCATACTCCAGCGACGGGCGGTACGGATCGCGGGACGATGATTTAAAAACGATGGGCGTGCCAATCGCTCCTTCCTCGAGGCGTTTTTTCGCGGCGGCGTAGCCCGCGTCAAAGCGGCGCATGAATCCCATCTGCAGGAAACCGTGCGCGCGCGCTGCGGCATCCTTCATTTTTTGTGACTCGCTGAGCGACAGCGACGGCGGCTTCTCGCAAAACACCGGCTTGCCGCGTTCCAATGCGGCGACGGCCAGCGCGGTGTGCGTGTCGGTGGGGCTCACGATGATGGCTGCGTCAATTCCCGGATCGTCGAGCATGGCGAGAGTATCGGGATACCAGCGCGGCACCTCAAATTCGCGCGCGACTTCCTCCGCGAGCGCGGCATTCGTATCCGCCACCGCCGCCAGGCGAACGCCGTTCACGCGCCCGGCCAGATCACCTGCGTAAACGCGTCCCAGGCGGCCCAGCCCGATCAATCCCACATTCAGTTTCATCGCTTCTTCCTCAACATTTCCGAGAATCCAGCCCGCGCATCGTACGCTGCCAACGGCCGAGGGGCAACGCATTTAGTGGCACAGGCTTCAGCCTGTGGGGTTCCCTCTGATCTTGGCGAATGCGCGCAGTCCGGGCTAGCGAATGGATCCCCACAGGCTGAAGCCTGTGCCACTTAAACCTGCGCGCTCAGTTCTTCGCGCCAGGATCGCGAGAGGTATTTCCCTTGCAGGGCGCGGTTGCGCAGCTCGCTGGAGTTCGATTCACCGAGGTACAGCCGCAGGATGTCCAGCACGGAAACGCGATTTTCGTCCTGATGAACCCGGACGATTTCATCGCCCGCGCCCACTTCTCCCTCGCGCAGGACGCGGAAATAAAATCCGGTAAAATGGCTGGCCAGGAATCGTTTGATCATATCGTGGCGATCGAATTTCAGATTGAGCTTGAAACATGGAAGCCGCGGCTGGGTGACCACTATTTCCGCCCCGCCGATCGTGAAGCGGTCTCCGATATGAACTTCTTCCTCCAGCAATCCTTCGGTGGTGAGGTTTTCTCCGAATGCTCCCCAGGGAAGATCGACGCCCGGTAGTTGCTCTTTCCAGAACGGATAATGTTCCGAGGGATAGGCGTAAACCGCCTTGTCGCGCCCGCCATGAACGGTGAGGTCCGCTTGGCGGTCGCCATCCAGATTAAGTTCCCGCATCTGAACGCGGCCCGCCACCGGAAACTTGAAAATGCCCGTCGGGAGCTGCTCACCGTCGAGCGATACAGAGCGAGGCAGTCCGACCTGCAAGGAAATCAGCTTGGGGCTCAAGGTCTTCCTTCGTAGCTTATCGCACGAACCCGAATTCGATCGCGGGTCAGATAACGATTGTACCGGAATGATATTCGGCGGAAGCCCGCCAGTCCAACCGGAAACGACTTTCAATTTGGAGCAAAGCTCGGCTTCCGCTTTTCCTAACGTCCGGGTTTGGCTATACTGCTCTGTCGTTGCTTCGGCTATCTGATGGAATATCCAGTGAGTCGGATTCGGGATATTCACTTCTTGCCGCGAGGGGAGATTGGCGGCCGTCCTTGGACGCCAATTCTTGAATTTCGATATCCGCTTTAAGTATCAGAGAGCGCTTCCAGGATGATGCGCCGCCGACGTGCGTTAACTCACTAGGGCGCGGGAAGGTCACACTGCAGCAGGAAACCAAAACAGGAACAGGTAGCAGGTCCCAGCCGCAAGTTGCCATTGTCGGCGGATCCGCGTCCGGCTTCTTCACTGCGTCCCTACTGGCGCGCGGAGGCTGCGAAGTCGAGGTGCTCGAGCGCGCCGACCAGCTCGACCCCACGCCCCGCACGCTGATCGTGACCAGCCATATGCGCTCTTTGCTCGGCCCGCTCGGCGAAGCCGCGGTGGTCAACGAAATCCGCAAGTTTGAATTGTTTACCGACGGCCGGAGCGCCCAGGTGCCCCTCGCGCAGCCCGATCTGATCGTTGAGAGGTCCCGCCTGATCCGCGACCTCGCCAGCGATGCGCAGAAACATGGCGCAAAGATTTCCTTCGGCAACCGGTTTCTGAATTTGCAGAGCAACGGGAACGGTCTGCGCGTGAACGTCGAGCGCGCCCAGAGCTCGAGCGCCGAGGAGTTGCACGCGGACGTGGTCGTCGGGGCCGATGGCGCTCTCTCTCGCGTGGCGCAAAGCGCCGGATGGCCGCGCCAGCCGACGGTGCCTCTGGTGCAAGCCGTCGTGCGCGTGCCCGCGGATATGTCGCGCAATACCGTGCGCGTCTGGTTCGTGCCGGATGATACGCCGTACTTCTACTGGCTAATCCCCGAATCGAGCGAGCGCGCAGTGCTGGGCCTGATCGGCGAAGACGGCCAGGAAACGCGCCGCTGCCTGGAGCGCTTCATGGAGAAGCGCGGCTTCACGCCGCTCGGATATCAGGGCGCCAGAATTCCGGTGTACGACCGCTGGACTCCTGTCGAGCGACGCGTGGGCGCCGGACGCGTGTTTCTGGTGGGCGACGCAGCGGGACAGGTAAAGGTCTCGACCGTCGGAGGAATTGTGACCGGATTTCGCGGGGCCATCGGCGTCAGCGAATCCATCATGAACGGCGGAGACAGCCGCGAGCTGCGGTCGCTGCGCAGGGAACTCGACCTCCATTTGCTGATCCGCAAAACGATTCACCAGTTCAAGCAGGACGATTACAGCCGCCTGGTCGACATGATGAATGATTCGACGCGCCGCTCGCTCAGCCAGTACACCCGCGATGAAGCTTCGCGCGTCCTCTGGAACATCGCTCTCAGCCAGCCCCGGCTGCTCCTTCTGGCGCTGCGCGGCCTGCTCTCCGGCGCGTCCATCCTTCCCAAGAACCGCGCTTGAATCTTCGCGCACGAGTGGCGCATGCTTTAGCTTGCGGCGGATCGTACGGTTTTCCTGCCCGCTTCGCTAATGAAACACCGCAAGCTAAAGCATGCGCCACGGGTCTGTTCCTCTGACCCGAGGTGTGCTACCGTTTTCACTGCCTGCGGAGGTTTCCTTTATGACCGGCAAATACATGGCAGCAGCCACAGCCCTGGTGTTGGTTTTCGTGAGTGTCGGCTTGGCGAAACTGCGCCCCGAGTCAAACGCCGATTGGACTGCGCCGGAGCAGCAGATGCAGATGGACATGTCCGGCCAGGATCTTGGCATTCCCTCTTATCACGCTTATGCGCTGAAGCCCCCGTTCCCGGCCACCCTCGATCCGAATCGCTTTCCGGACGCGCTCAACCGCAATGTGTACGCGCTGGCCGCAAAAGTCCGGCCGGTGCTCTACCAGCAGCCTTGCTACTGCTATTGCGACCGCCACGCCGGGCACAAAAGCCTGCTCGACTGCTTCGTCAGCACGCACGGATCGGAATGCGATGTGTGCCAGAAGGAAGCAGTGCTCTCCTACCAGCTCACTCGCAAGGGCAAAACGCCCGCGCAGATTCGCGCCGCAATCATCCACGGCGATTGGCGCGCGGTGGACCTGAATCCCTATATGACGGCAAATCCCCACTGATTTGTGCTTCCGAACGCAATATTTCACTCATAGTGCGAACATCAAAAGTAGGACAGGCTTCAGCCTGTCTGGTTTTGGCTTGCGTCAGGCGTAAATCTAAACCAGACAGGCTGAAGCCCGTCCTACTGGATCCCACATCCGCTTGATTCCGATGTGTTTCGATGACGTCCCTCCCGGCATTTAACGAATAGTGTAGAGTGCAGGAACGCCGGCCGGACGCCGGCGCCACCGGTTATGTCTGGCTTGAAACAAACAGAAACCGTACCTCGAGCGCCGGAACCGCGCGGCAGTCTGAAAGAACTTGCGCTTTTTTTCCTGCGGCTGGGCGTCACCGCGTTTGGCGGGCCCGCCGCGCACATCGCCATCATGGAAGATGAATTGGTGCGGCGCCGCAAATGGCTTTCCCGTGAAAAATTTCTCGATCTCCTCGGTGCCAGCAGCCTGATCCCCGGTCCGAGTTCCAGCGAATTGGCCATTCACATCGGCTACCTCCGAGCCGGATGGGCCGGTCTTGCCGTCGGCGGCGCGTGCTTCATTCTTCCCGCCGCGATTCTGGTGGAAATCATCGCCTGGGCGTATGTGCGGTTCGGGCACTTGCCGGCCGTGGCGTCGCTGCTGTATGGCGTCAAGCCGGTGGTGATCGCGGTAATCCTACAGGCGCTCTGGGGACTGGGGCGCACCGCGGTGAAGAGTTGGATGCTGGCGATTGCGGGAATCATTTGTGTCGCGCTCGCTTTCCTGCAGGTCAATGTGATCGCTCTTTTGTTCGGGACGGGCGCGGTGCTCGCGGCCATTCGCGCCGCAAAAGGGCGCCGGAAAGAAAATCAAAAAACGGCTGGCGTGCTGACTGTACTTTCGAGGTGGCGCGGACCACGCAATGGGTTGCCACGGATTTTTCCGTGGCTGGGCGCTACCGGTGCGGCCTCGGTAATCCCCGGAATGTGGACGCTTTTCCTGGCGTTCCTGAAGATTGGGTCGGTCGTGTTCGGCAGCGGCTATGTCTTGCTGGCGTTTCTGCGAGCCGATCTGGTGGTGCATCGCGCATGGGTCACGGACGCCCAGCTGGTGGATGCCGTGGCTATTGGGCAGGTCACTCCCGGCCCGGTGTTCACCACGGCCACGTTTCTGGGCTACCTGTTGCGCGGGCCGATGGGAGCTTTGGTGGCGACCTTCGGAATTTTTCTCCCGGCATTTATTCTGGTGGCGATCAGCGGCCCGCTCGTTCCGTTGATTCGCCGCTCGGCCGCGGCCGGAGCGTTTCTCGACGGCGTGAATGTGGCGTCTCTCGCATTGATGGCGGCGGTCAGCTACCAGTTGGGGAGATCGGCCATCGTGGACTGGCTGACCATCGGGCTGGTGGTCGCGAGCGCGGTGCTGCTGCTTCGGTACCGAATCAATTCGGCGTGGCTGGTGCTGGGCGGCGCGCTGATCGGCATTGCCGCACAATGGGCCTGCGGCTGATTGCCGCATCGTATTTCGATTTCAGTTGCACGAGCCCTGATATTTGCTCTCGCGACGGCATCTCACAAATAGTCTTTGTGGGTCGCGGCTTCAGCCGCGACGTTCGGGAACCGAAAAACAGGGCTTTAGCCCCTGAAGCTCGACCTCTACTGAATCTCCGGCTGCCGGGGCTTGATCCAGAAGTCAATTCCCAGCCAAAAGCTGTAAGCGTGCCGCGTCAGCAACAAAGAGAGCACGATGGCAAAACTCATCCAGAGAAAAATCTTGGAATTGGTGGAAAGCGCGGTGAAATCCGGAAGCAGCAGCGACATCAGAAAGATCGCCACCACCACTGCCGTGGTTGCCGCGTAGTTGATGATCATCGCTCCAACGTAGTATCCCTGCTCCGGAAAATACGAGAGCCCGCACTCCGGGCAGCGCGGCAACATGCGGAACACGCCGCGAAACAGCCGCCCGCGGCCGCAATTCGGGCAACGCCAGTGCAAGGAGCGGCCCAGGATCTGTTTGAGCGGAGGTCTCTGCATGGAAGCCGTTACCGGCGGTCCAGTGTCGCACAGCGTCGCCGGAACGTTCACGGAATTTGCAAACGACGCCGGAGCGGTAGGATAGGTTTCAGCCTGTCTGATTTTGTCCAACGCCATGCGCAAATCTAAACCAGACAGGCTGAAGCCTGTCCTACTGGATTCGGGATTTGCTTGATTCATGTGGCTGCGGGATGGAATCAGACAGACTACGTAAAAAGTTTGCGGAGCATTTCCTTGCCTTCCGCCTCGGTCAGCACTTTCTTCTTCATCAGCGTCATGATCAGGTCGCTGAGGACGCCGCTTTTCATCAAGGCCTGCGTGTTTCCTGCCGGGGCGTTTTCGTCCGATTCCTTGATATCGGCTTCCGCGGGAGGGCCGCCCTTGCCGCTGATTTCCAGCAGCCATCTCTGAAACAACCGCACCTGCTTCGGCTGAGCAGATAGAAAAGCCACGCCCATTCCCATGCCAATCATCGAGTAAACGACCTTGGCCTGGGCCTCAAACGTTTCCTTGTTCCGGGAAATCCGAATTTGGACTTCCGATCCGACCGGGAACGGGCTGAGCGTATCGATGTAGCAGCCCCCGAGGCTCAAATCGCTGGTGCGCGCGACAATCTTCGTGCCGCTCTTCGTCTCCACGGCTTCCACCGTGGCGGTGAACGGAAAGCGCAAATTGCGGCGCCGTTCAATCGCCGCGACCGACGATTTCCTCTTTGGCTCGGATTGGTCCACGGCTGACATTCGTCAATACCCTTCAGGCCCGCGCATTTTTTTCGCTGCCGCAGGCGACGGGGCGAGCGCCGCTGCGAAATCTCTGAAGTAAGTTTTCAACATAACCTGTGGGCGGGCAAGCGTTTGCTGGCAGGGTGTTGTTTAGTGCGCAACTGCCATAAGTGCAACTGGGGGGAGAGACTTGCGCGCGGCCCTGTTGCCGGCCGCGCGCAGGTCTGTGGCGGGGAGGCTTTCGGGTTGCTACATTTGGAAGTTGACCTCTACTCGCAGGTCAACCGGTGTGGGCTGTCCGTCGAGGATCGTTGGTTCATATTTCCGTTCCGAGACAGCTTTCATCGCTGCCTGGACCAGCAAGGGGTGTCCGCTCACGACTTTTTCCTGCACCACGTTGCCGTGTTCGTCGATGATGGCGTCGATCACTACCAGCCCGTGGATGTGCCCCTGTGCCGCGAGCAACGGGTAGATTGCCGGCGGGCCGTAAATCAGGCGTGGCTGTTTCACATCGCCGCCGATGCGCACAGGATGCTTCGGGCCTTCAGCAACCGGCGCTGCCGCTACTGGAGCGGCGAGCGTGGGCATTCCACCGGTAATCCCACCGATTTGGCCTCCGGGAATTCCGCCCGGCACGGCGGCTATACCCGCCGGCATCGCCGCGTCCGGCGGCGCAGCGTCATTGGAAACGGTAGGAACCGCTTTCGGAATAAACGTGGGCGCGGTTAATTTCCCTGGCGTGAAAACTTTTGGAATCGCTCGCACGGCCCTGGCAACCGCCGGCGGCGCTGGTGGCGGCGGAGCCATCGGCGGCATGGGTGCGACGAGCAGAGTCGTTTCCAGCGGCTTCATGTCGATGCTTTGCGAGAAGTAGAGCGGAATCAATAGAGCCAGAATTAAGATGGTGAAATGGATGAGGAATGAAATGGCCCAATCCATGGGGCTGCGCCGCTGCCGCGTCGAGGAATCCTCCAGCAGCGCCTCGGCGAACACCCGGCTGTGCGCTGTAACGCTGGGCGCGGCCAGCACCGTACTTGCGGGCGACCTTCCACCCGGGTACACATCCTCCAGAACTAGGTTTTGACCGCTACTCATGAAGCCTCCTAAAAATGGTTCTCGCGCCGTCGATGAAAAAAATTAAAAAATAAAAAGGCGCGGCTCACTCGAACCTTACCTGCTATGTTTTTCTGCTTTCCGGGACACTGCGCGGTGTCTTACAGAGACTTGCTTCTGCGGGAAAGACCGGGGACATTCCCTTTCGACTTGGAAGGTAAAGCGCGGGCCTAAAATGTCGGAGCCTTTTCCTCCTGATTCATCTTGCGTGAGTCCGTTCGGAAACGCCAATTCAAAGATCGAATCGTACGGTTCCAAACCCCTGATCCGGGATCGCGGCGATATGGCGGCATTACCAGCGGCAGTGTCTCCAAGAAGTATCACCCAGCGAGAACTCCCGTGAACCATTGGGATAACACTTTTCCAAAATCTTCCGATCTTGGGACGGCGGCGGCACGTTTCAACTTGGTTCGCGCACCGAATCCTCTGTAAGCAATTTGTAATCTGATATTTGGCGACGACCGTGGAGCTGGCCGGTTCGACCGTCTGGCAGCTGTCTGGTGGTCGGATTGCTATTGGGTTTATGGGATGCAGTTCCTAAATTCACATCCGGCGGGTAGTTTTGTGACCGCCACGGAAGCCAGATTTCATCTGCAGAGTTATCTGGTCGGTAGAAACGCAATACATATTAACGGTCGGCCGTTACGACCCTTCGTTTCGCGGCAAGTGCCTGGAGGAACTCCTTCTTGAGCGAACGGCTGTATTACCGTGATTCGTTCCTGCGCGATTTTGAAGCGCGGGTGATTTCGTGTGAGCGTGTTCAGAGTAAAGGTGCGGAGAGCGAGTGTGCCCGCTGGTGGGTCAGTCTTGAGCACACCGCGTTCTATCCCACGTCCGGCGGCCAGCCGCACGATACCGGTCGGCTCGATGGCGCGACTGTTGTTGATGTCTTCGAGAGGGAAGACGGCCAGATTGTGCACGTCACCGATCGCGAAGTAGCACTGGGACCGGTTCGCGCCTCGATCGATTGGCCGCGGCGGTTCGATCACATGCAGCAGCACTCCGGCTCGCACGTCTTGTCCGCTGCGTTCATCGCGCTGTTCAATATTCCTCCGGTTTCGTTTCACATGGGCAGGACAATTTCCACCATCGATGTCGCTGCGTCTTCCATCTCCACCGAGCAGCTGGAAAATATCGAACGCTTCGTAAACGAAATCATTTTTGAGGATCGCCCCATCCATGTTCGCTACGGCACCGGCGCGGACCTGGCGACGCTGGGCGTCCGCAAGGAATCCGAGCGCGCGGGGATTTTGCGGGCCGTGGAAATTCAAGGCGTGGATATCCAGGCGTGCGGCGGAACGCACGTCGCGCGCACCGGGCAGATCGGTATGATCCTGGTCCGGCGCGTGAAGAAAGTCCGGGAGAACTGGCGCGTGGAATTCGTCTGCGGGCAGCGGGCGCGGCGCGTCGCGCGCGGCGATTTCGCCCTGCTCGAGGATATTTCGCAGCGGCTTACCTGCGGTCCGGAAACGATCAATGCCGGCATCACACGAATCCTGAACGAACGCAACACCGCCATCCGCTCCGGCCAGCGCTATCTCGATCAAGCCGCCGGATTGCAGGCACAGTTGCTGGTGAACAAGGAGCGCGCAGAACGTCCCGCGCAGCCGCCGCGAACCGTCACCGGAGTCCTCGCCGAAGGCGACATGGAATTCCTTCGCTCCGTGGCCACCAATATCATCAGCGAGCCGGGAGTGGTCGCGCTGCTGGCGTCCGAGGCAAATGGATCGATCGTCATGGCCAAATCCGAAGGCGTTCCCATTGACATGACTGCACTGCTGCGCGAATCCGTAGCATCGTGCAAAGGAAAAGGCGGAGGCACCAGGGAATTTGCCCAGGGCAGCGCTCCCGAAGGGACCGATCTCCACCGCGTTTTGAAGTTCGCCGCCGACCGCATCACTCAGCCCATGCCGTCGCTGCACGTCGTCGGCAGGACTGCTCGCCGCCGCTAGATTGAATCGCAAACTGGGTGTGCGTTGCGAGATCAGGCTCGCGGTCGCTGCCGCTGGAATCGTCAAGTTCGCCGAAAAATCGTTAGCCCTCTTCTCATCCTCCACGAAACCTTCAACGAAACTTCCGCTGATGTAGGGCGCACCTGCTGACTCGCACAATTGAGTGCTTAGGAGGTCCGACCTTTAGGTCGGACAACAGGGGCGTATCTTAGAGGCCTTTAGGCCCTGAAGCTTCAGGGGCTAAAGCCCACGGAGCGCAAGCCTGAATGTCGGGGCTGAAGCCCCGACCTCCTGACCGTCAACATCAGCAATTCGATCTTCGATTCATGACGCTGCCACCTCCTTCGCTGACTCGCCTTCCTGAGCCGCTTCGGCTAAGATGAAGTGTTTTTCTCTGCCAGGAGAGACCTGCAAGGAACATGTCCACGACTTCAAGCGCACCGGGAAAGCCGGCAGGCGAAATTCGCGTGAGGTTTGCGCCTTCGCCGAC